>NZ_DAWBAJ010000039.1:0-18614 GCF_052306735.1 Dysosmobacter sp.
GCCGCTGAAGTTGAAGACCTGGGTGGCGGCGATGTCGCCGGGGGTGTAGATGAACACAGCGCCCACCAGCAGCAGCAGCACGCTCAGGAACACCTGGTACACGCCGTAGATACCCTTGTTGGAGTACTTGCGGACCATGTCGGGCATCTGGGTGCCGCCGTCACGCAGGCAGATCATGCCGGAGAAATAGTCGTGCATAGCACCGCCGATGACGTTGCCGATGGGGATGGTGATGAATGCGATGGGCCCGAAGAGGATGCCCTGGATAGGCCCGATGATGGGGCCGGTACCTGCGATGTTCAGCAGGTTGATCAGGCCGTTCTTCCAGCCCCGCATGGGGATGTAGTCGATGCCGTCCTGCTTGGAATAGGCCGGGGTTTCCCGGTCGTCCGGCCCGAAGACCTTCTCGCAGAACTTGCCGTAGATGGCGGCGCCTACGAACAGGATCACAAGGCCCAGTACGAATGTTGCCATAAAAACACACTCCTTTTCCTTTGGTCGGAATGTCCCCCTATCATACCCAAAGGACACTCCGATTCCTGACTATAACGATATCAGATTTCTACAGAAACGGACGTTAAAAATATATTCACAATCGTTTAGAACGCGTTAAAACTGAAAGAGCCATATAAAAATGCTGTTTAAATATTCTAAAAAATGCCCGTTTTTGAAAGAAAACCCGGAAAATAAGATAAAAAAATAGCGTGCAGCAGGAAGCCTGCTGCACGCCTGAAAGAGAATCATTCCCCTTCTGCAATCCGGTAGCCCACACCAACCTCTGTGAAGAGATATTCGGGTTCTGCGGGATTTTTCTCAATTTTACGGCGGATATTGGCCATGTTGACCCGGAGGATCTGATTATCCCCGCTGGCCCGCGGCCCCCAAAGCTCCTTCATGATGAAGTCATAGGTGAGGACCTTGCCGGCGTACTTACCCAGAAGAGCCACAATGCGGAATTCGCTGAGAGTCAGATGGACGTTTTCTCCCCGCATGAGCACCTGGTGCTTGTTATAGTCAATGGTGAGATCCCCCACCGTATACGTGCCGTTGCGGGCGATCTCATCGTTCCCGGAAGCTGTGCGGGTGTGGCGGATGGCAGTGCGGACCCGGGCCAGCAGCTCATCCGTTCCGAACGGCTTGGTGAGATAGTCGTCTGCCCCTAGATCCAGTGCGTCCACCTTGTCACGCTCATGGGAACGGGCGGAAACCACCACCACCGGCAGGCTGGACCACTCCCGCAGCTGGCGCAAAATCTCCAGACCGTCCATATCAGGAAGGCCCAGATCCAGAATGATGAGATCGGGACAGTGGGAGGAGATCATGGACATCGCTTCCGCCCCGCTGCGGGCCTGCATGGCCTCATAGCCGTTGTTGTTGAGCACGGTGGAAATAAAATGAGAGATGCTTTTCTCATCCTCTACCACTAAGATCTTTTCTCGAATATTCATGTTTTTTCCTCCTCAGATAGGGGCAGCCGGAATGAAAAGACGGCGCCGTTTGCCAGGTTTGAAGCATCCATCATACCGCCATGGGCCCGAACAATGGCAAGGCACACGGAAAGACCAAGCCCCATATTGCGCTTTCCATCTCCGGAAGCAGTTTCGTTGTGTTTCAGAGTTCCGTCAAACAAAGTGGGCAATTCCTTTTTGGGAATCCCCTGCCCGTTGTCCTCCACGGAAAAACGGGCATATCCGCTGTCCGGCCATACACTCAACCGGATCTCCGTAGTGGTCTTGCCGTGGATCACGGCGTTTTCCAAAAGGTTGGAGAGAACCTGCTCGATCAGAATGGGATCCATAGGCACCATCAGAAGATCCCCGGGAGCCTGAACCTGAACCCGGATCTGGGGAAAGCGCTTGCGGAATTTCCGCACGGCTTCACCCAGGACTTCCTCAGCCGCCTCCGGCTGCTTGGTGATGTGGGTGCTGGTGTCTCCGATGCGGGTAATGGAGAGAAGATTTTCCACCACCCGGATCAGCCACTGGGCATCTGCCCGGGCATCCTCCAGAAGCTCCCGCTGATCATCCGGGGAAAGCCCGGGATTTTCCAAAACCGCCGAAGTGGCGCCTACGATGGAGGTCAGCGGCGTGCGGATATCGTGGGAGACAGAGCGCAGCAGATTGGCCCGCATCTTCTCCTTTTCGTTCTCTACCCGCAGCCGCTCCTGCTGCTTGGCTTGGCTGGTAAGGGTGCTGGTGATGATGGATACCATCAAAAATGTAAGAAAGGTCAGAGGATAGCCGGACAGGGTGAAGTTCAGGGCCCAGTAAGGGGATGTGAAGATGTAGTTGACGAAGATCACACCCAGCACCGCTGCAATGGAGCCGAAAAGATAACCGCTGGTAAAGCGGGAGATCAGCAGCACTGCCAGAACAAAAATAGGAGAGGCAAAGCCTTCGGTGGTGTCCGCCGACTGGAGAAAAATACAAAAGCAGACCGCACACAGTAAAATGGCGGCAGAGATGAACAGATCTTTCCAGGAAAAAAGGAACCATTGGGAAAAAAGATTTTTTTTGCGCTTCACAGGAGACTCCCTTCTTGATTGCAGCCGTGAGGGCTGCGGCACAGATATATGTCATTATATCATGTCATTCGCTAAAAATCCGTTAAAAACTCTGAAATCCTCAGAGGCTTCTTAGCAATGATTTGGCAGAGAAAAAAATTGATTTGACAGCGGCTGAACGGCTGACGGACGTATAATTCTAACCAACAGAGAGCCTTCCCTGTGAAGGAAATTGAAAAAGGATGTGAGTACCCATGGATAAGGAACTTCGTGAATATCTGCGGGAGGATGAGCAGGTGCGCTGGCAGGGCCGGCCTGAGCCGTTCCCTCTTCTGGAAGGCAGTATCAAAAACCGGATCCTGCGAACCTGGATCGTGACAGGTGTGGTCGTCTGTGGACTTTTGGTGTGGTATTTTAACTTCTATGAAGACAAAAGCGCCGGATTCCTGGGGCTGATGCTGATTATCGCAGCACTGATCGTCATTTCCCCCGTAATGGAGAGGCGCAACTTGCTGGGGCAGTCCTATTGGATCACCAATCAACGGGTGATTCTGCGAACCCGGGATAATTCCTACTACTACATGAATTTGGATGGGATCGATGAGATCCGGGTGATCCGGGATAAGTCTGATAACGGCTGCCTGGCTCTGGGGAAGATCGTCTTTGAGGATGTGGATAAGCAGCTGCGCTGGCGTGCCTGCCATCCCAAGGAGGATATGCAGGGACATGAGGATCAGGCGTGTGTCCTGGGAATGATCCTCTACGATCTCAAGGACGTGGATCGGGCGGCGGAACTGCTGAAGAAGCGGCCCTCCTCCGCAGTGGCCTGAGTTATCTCTATCATATAATTTAATAAAGAAACAGGCAATGCCGTGGGAATTTTTCCCACGGCATTTTTTTGCATATTTAAAAAAATTTTTCTCCTGTTGCACGCGGACGTGCAAGTTTCTGCCCTCCGGAGCCCTTTGTGAAGGCAAAAAGGGGAAGGCGGTGTGATACATGGAAGAAGAAAAGAACCGGAGCCGCCGGCAGACTTTTTGCCAGGCGTATCTGCAGACCATGAACCCCCAGAGGGCGGCTCAAGCGGCCGGGTGCCGGGATGGCTTTTCCACCCTGGAGGTTCGGCAGGTGCAAAAGCGGCTGGATCAGATGCGGGAGACGGCGGCAGCCCAGATTTGCCGGGAGGATGTCCTGCGTCAGCTGGCGCAGTTGGCCTTCGGCCCTGTCAATGACGCGGTCCGGCTGGCTCTGGAGGGAAAACAGGCGAATCTGGAACAGCTGGATCTGTCCGCCGTGGCAGAGTTCAAGGTGACGGACAAAGGCGGCGTGGAGGTGCGCTTCGTGGATCGGCTGCGGGCCCTGGATGCACTTCGGGAGATGTTGGAGGAAAAAGGCGGCGGTGCCCAGGAGCTCTACCAGGCGCTGGCAGAAGCGGCCGGTGAGGAGGGAGGTTGGGAGCACGGTTGAAATACGCAACTTCTCACCCAAGCAAAAGCAAGTTCTGACCTGGTGGATCCGGGGGGATTGGGAGGCCATCATCTGCGACGGAGCCGTACGAAGCGGCAAGACCTTTTCCATGGGCGTGTCCTTCTTTTTGTGGGCCATGACCCGATTCGACGGACGGCAGTTCGGCCTTTGCGGCAAGACCATCGCCTCCCTGCGCCGGAATCTCCTGACAGAGCTGGTACCGTATCTGAGGAGAATGGGTTTTTCCTGCCGGGAAAAACGATCTGAAAATTTGCTGACGGTGCGCATGGGAGGGCGGGAGAATCGCTTTTTGCTCTTTGGCGGGCGGGATGAATCCAGTGCTGCCCTGATCCAGGGCAGCACCCTGGCAGGCGTGCTGCTGGACGAGGCGGCTTTGATGCCCCGCAGCTTTGTGGAACAGGCCTGCGCCCGGTGCTCTGTGGCGGGAAGCCGGCTGTGGTTCAACTGCAACCCGGAGGGGCCCCAGCACTGGTTTTACCGGGAGTGGATCCTGAAAGCCAAGCAGCGGCGGGCTCTGTACCTGCACTTTACCATGGAGGATAATCCCGCCCTGACGCCCCGGATCCGGGCACGGTACCAGAACAGCTACTCCGGCGTGTTTTTCCGGCGGTTTGTGCTGGGAGAGTGGACGGCAGCCCAGGGGCTGGTTTACGACTTCTTTGACCGGCAGCGGGATGCGGTGCCTCCTCCGGCAGGGCCCTTTTCCGAGTGGCGGATTTCCGCCGACTACGGTACCGCCAATCCCGCCTCCTTCGGCCTTTGGGGACGAATGGAAGAGGTGTGGTATCGGGTGGCGGAGTATTACTACGATTCCCGCAAAACAGGGGAGCAGCACACCGATGCCGAGTATGCCCTGGAACTGCAGCGCCTGGCAGGAGAGCGGGAGATCAGCCGGGTGATCGTGGATCCATCGGCGGCCAGCTTCATCGAGGTGCTGCGCCGGGCGGGGTTTGCCGTGGTGCGGGCCAACAACGACGTCTCAGACGGCATCCGGGTGACGGCGGATCTGCTCAAGCGGGGCAGGATCGTGTTGTGCGATACCTGTACCGACTGCCTGCGGGAGATGGAGCTTTACTGCTGGGATCTGGCCAGGGGGCGGGATGCCCCCAAAAAAGAGCACGATCATGCCATGGACGATATGCGCTATTTTGCCATGGACGTGGCGTCGGAGGGCGCAGGAGGCTTCGCCGCCGTGGCCGTGGAGCGCCGGGCATAGCAGGAGAATACACCCCTGACGGGGAATGGAGGAAAGTCAGAAATGTTGGGATTTCAAAAGAAGCAGCTGCCCGCGCGGCCGGCGTTGGTTCAGCTGCGGGACAGTGAGCGCCATCCCTTTGGCCTGCTGCGGGACTATGTGCCCCTGCGCAGCGGGGAGGTACGCCTCTACCGGGCCGTGCGGGAGGCGGTTCCGGTGGTGGACGCCGCCATCTACAAGCTCATCCGCATGACCGGCGGAGTGCGGGCGGAGTGCCCGGACAAGAGCGCCCAGAAGCAGCTGGAGGAGTTCTTGCGGACGGTACCCGTTGGCCGGGGACAGTTCGGTATCAACGCGTTTTTGGACATGTATCTGGACGCTCTGCTCACCTGCGGCCGGGCAGTGGGAGAGATGGTGCCCCTGCGGGGCGGCCGGGACATCGCGGCACTTTTGTGCGGCCGGGTGGATAACATCGAGATCCGGGAGGGGGAGCACCCCCTGGTGTTCACCATCTGCGGGCCTGATGAGCAGGGGCGGATGGCACCGCTCCCTTATCAGGATCTGCTGCTCTTCACCCCACTGAATCCGGAGGCGGAGAACCCCTACGGCGTGTCGCTGCTGCGGTCTTTGCCCTTTTTATCCGATGTGCTGATGAAGATCTATCACACCATCGGCGTCAACTGGGAGCGCTGCGGCAATGTGCGCTTTGCCGTGACCTGCAAGGACGACGCCCGGGGTATGGCGCAGGAGCGCAGCCGCCAGCTGGCGGCGGAGTGGTCCCGGGCTATGCAGGAGACCAAGGGAGGCAGCGTCCGGGACTTTGTGGCCGTGGGAGATGTGGAGATCAAGGTCATCGGCGGAGACACCCCCATTCTGGACAGTGAGGTGCCTGTGCGGCAGATCCTGGAGCAGATCGTGGCCAAGACCGGCATCCCGCCTTTCATGCTGGGGCTGAGCTGGAGCTCCACGGAGCGGATGAGTACCCAGCAGGCGGATCTTTTGACCACGGAGATCACGGCCATCCGCCGGACACTGACCCCGGTGGCAGAACGGATCTGCCGGCTGTGGCTGCGGATGCACGGGTACAGCTGCGGCTTTACCGTGGTGTGGGACGACATCAACCTTCAGGACGAGGTGGAGGAGGCCAAGGCGGAGCTCTACCGGGAGCAGGCCCGCAAGCTGCGGATCGAAAACGACGCGGCAGAGCTGCAGTGAGATTTCAAAGGAAGGTGAGGAGCGGTCAAGATGGAAATGGAGACAAAACAGGAGCTGGCGGCAGAAGAGCTGGCACGCATCAACCAATTCGCCAAGGCGGAGCTGATAGCGGCAGATGTGTATGTATTCAGTGTGCGCCTTTGCGACAACGAGGTGGATCGGGATTTTGAGCGCTTTGACGAGGCGGCCCTGGAGAAGCTGGGAGAACTGTTCGTGGGGAAAAGCGGCCTTTTCGATCACCAGTGGTCGGCAGAGGGGCAGACGGCCCGGATCTACCGGACGGAGGTCATCCGGGAACCTGCCGTCAAAACCCAGGCGGGAGACTGCGGCTGCTGGCTCAAGGCATGGGCGTACATGCTCAGAACCGAGAAAAATCAGGACCTCATTGCCGAGATTGAAGGCGGCATCAAAAAGGAAGTCAGCGTAGGGTGCAGCGTGGCGCGTAGCGCATGCTCCATCTGCGGCGCCTCCGGCGGCAGCTGTGAGCACGTGAAGGGCCAGTACTACGGCGGGAAGCTGTGCTACTTCCAGCTGGAGGATCCCACGGATGCCTATGAGTGGTCCTTCGTGGCGGTGCCTGCCCAGCGGAGGGCCGGTGTGGTGAAGCACTTCGGCCCCGAGGACGCGCACCTGACGGCTCTGCGCAAGGAGGCGGAGCTGGGGCGGCGGTATCTGGCCGGGCTGCGCCGGGAGGTGGTGCGCCTTGCCATGCTCTCCGACGACGGGCTGGACGGAGCGATGTTCGCAAAGATGACCCGGAAGCTGGAGGAAGAAGAGCTGCTGGAACTGCGCCGGACGTATCAGGCCCGGGTGGACAAGCGCTTTCCCATGGAGCCTCAGCTTAAAGAACGCCCCGCCGCGGCGCGGGACGATGAGACGGTATTCCTCGTCTGAGAAGACGACTGAATAACAAGAAGGAGGATGGATCATGAAACTTTCCTATGAGGGAATCGGCCAGTGGGCCGCCACCTTTGCCTGCACGGAGGTCAGCGAGGGTGAGATGGTGAAGATCAGCGATAACGGCACGGTGGCAGCCTGCAGTGACGGCGAGGGCTTTTGCGGCATGGTGCTCTCTGTGAGCCGGGGCGGTGATGCCTGCACCGTGGCACTGGGCGGCCTGGTGACCGCCGGATATACCGGCAGCGCGCCTACCCTGGGCTGGTGTGGACTCAGCGCCGACGCCAGCGGCGGCGTGAAGAGCAATGCCGGCGGCCGGAGCTGCCTGGTGGTGGATGTGGATACCGCGTCCGAAACCGTGACCTTTGCACTGTAAGGAGGAGACGACAATGGCTTATCACTATGAATCTGTAAAACTGGAAAAGGGCATGTACGGCCGCAGCGGCCACACCTTTGCCCAGACCCTGGAGGAGCTGGATCCCAGCGAGCACTACCGGGGTACGCCCCTGGAGGGGATGGATGCCTTCCAGCGCCAGCTCAAGCGCTTTGACATCAAGGTCAAGGGCGCCGGTTCCGATATGGTGGAGAAGTTCTTCCATACCACCGAGTCCGCCGTGCTGTTCCCGGAGTTTGTCTCCCGGGTGGTGCGCCAGGGCCTGGAGGAAGAGAGCATCCTGCCTGCCATCACCGCTACCGTCACCAATTTCGACGGTATGGACTACCGCTCCATCGCCTCCATTCCCACGGAGGAGGAAAAGAGCCTCAAACGGGTGGAGGAGGGCGCCCAGATCCCCCAGACCACGGTCCGTACTCAGGAGAATCTGGTGCGGCTGCACAAGCGGGGCAGAATGCTGGTGGCCTCCTATGAGGCCATCCGCTTCCAGCGGCTGGATCTCTTTTCCGTGACGCTGCGCCAGATCGGCGCCTACATCGGCCGGATGCATCTGCAGGATGCCATCGACGTGCTTATCAACGGCGACGGCAACAACAATGCCGCTCAGAAGTTCACTGTGGGTGACGGCACCATCTCCGGCGGCTCCGGCAGCCTCTCCTACGACGCTCTGGTGGATTTCTGGAGCCAGTTCGATCCCTACACCATGAACACCCTGCTGGTGTCCAATGACATGATGCTTGCCATGCTGAAGCTGCCGGAGTTCCAGAATCCCCTGACGGGGCTGAACTTCCAGGGTACCGGTACCCTGACCACGCCTCTGGGTGCCAAGCTCCTGCGCACCAGCGCCATGCCGGAGGGCACGCTCATTGGTCTGGACAAGGGCTATGCCCTGGAGCAGATCTGCGGCAGTCAGGTGACGGTGGAGTACGACAAGCTCATCGACCGCCAGCTGGAGCGGGCGGCCATCACTTCCATCTCCGGCTTTGCCAAGCTGTTCCCTGAGGCATCCAAGGTGCTGACGGTGGCGTGATGCATGAGGAGATCGTAAAACTGGCGCAGGCGGTATCCGGCGCCGGTGAGACAGAAGGAGCGCTGCTAGAGCTCCTTTGCGACGCGGCGGAGCAGGCCTGGACCGGGCAGCTGCGGCCGGAGGTGACGGCGGAGGGCTGCGGTGCGGCGTTCCTCTGTGCCGCGGCCTTCACCGCCGCCGCCGATCTGGCGGCGGCCAGGAGCGGAGAGGGCAGCGTTGCATCCTTTACCGCCGGCGAAGTCTCCATCCAGTCCCGGGCGGCAGCAGAGGCTGCCGCCCAGGCCCAAGACCTGCGTGAGACGGCCCGGCGGATGATGCTTCCCTATATCCGGGAGGACACCGTCCTTTTGAGGGGAGTGAAGGGATAATGGATCACTGGTTCGAGGAGATCCTGGCCCGGTACGGCCAGGCGGTGATGGTGCGCCGGGGAGAGGAAAGCATCCAAGTACAGGCGTTTTTCCAACCGGTAACAAAACAGCAGGAAGCAGAGCCTTTCACCGTGACCGCCCTGGGAACCGTGGATGACCGGCTGTGGCTGTATCTGGGGCTTCAGGCTGTGGAGAGCGGGGATACCATCAACTGGAATGGCCGGGCTTTCCGGGTGCGCAGCAGCCGCCCCTACTATGTGGGGCAGACGCTGAGCCACTGGTGGGCCATGCTGGAGGCGGAACGGGAGGCGCAGACATGAAAGAACTGACGGCGATTCGGGATGCTGTACTCTCCGCTTTCAAGGAGGCGGGCATCACCGCCCTGGCGGCCTTCCCGGCAGAGCGGGCCCGCGATTACAATGGCGCGGTTGCGGTGGTTGCTGTGGATACCGCGGAGAGCAAAACCGTGGGCTTTTGCAATTACCTGGGTGAGGCCTGGGATGAAGAGGCGGGAACGATCAAAGAGTTCTACGGCAAGCGGCTGGATGCCGCTATCAGCGTGGAGATCCGGGGCCCGCAGGCGGCTGCCTGTAACCAGGGGGCCGAAGCGGCAGCGGAGGTTCTCCTGGGCGGACTGCCCAGCGGGATCCGTCCGGGAGAGCTCTCTTGGGAGGGAATCTGCTGGGAGAAGGAGACCGGAATGTTTTTGCGGCGGGGAAGGCTGCAGTGCCAGGCGGTGTTTGTGGCTAAGAGCAGCGACGCAGACCCCATGTTCCTGGACTTTATTTTGAAGGGAGTGTTGACCACTTGAGCGAGATCATGCATGAGCGGCCGGGGGTGTATTCCAATTACGATGCCTCGGCGGTGGTATCCGCCGGACAGGCGCCCCGGACGGTGGGCGTGGCTGCCAAGGCACAGAAGGGTACGGAGAATCAGCCTGTGCTGCTGACGGGGTACACCGCAGGCGTGGCCGCCTTCGGCGAGGATGAGACGGCGGGCATGAGCACCATTTTGCGGCTGCTTTTTGCCAATGGCGCCTCTACGGTTTGTGCTGTCCGGGTGGCGGATGCCGGAGGACAGGCGGAGTATCAGGCGGCCTTTGCGGCCCTGGCGGATCAGGATGTGCAGATCCTGGTGTGCGATAGTGCGGACCAGGCGGTGCATCAGGCACTGCGTACAGCGGTAGAGGAAGCGTCCGCTGTACGCAGAGAGCGGATCGGCGTTGTGGGCGGCGATGGAGAGGACGCGGCGGCCCTGGTGGAGCACGCGGCGGCCATCAACAGTGAGCGCATGGTGCTGGCAGGCCCCGACGCCCTGGACAGCCGGAGAGAGGTGCTTCCCGGTGTATTTACCGCGGCGGCCCTGGCGGGCGTCATCGCCTCCGGTAAGGATCCGGCAGTTCCCCTCAACGGAGCAGAGGTATCCGGGCTGGGGGGATTGAACACCCAGTACAGCGACAACGATATCGACCTTCTGGTGCGGGGCGGCGTGACGCCCCTGGAGAGTGTGGCCGGTGCCATCAGCGCGGTGCGGGGCATCACCACCCGGACTACCACCGGCGGTGAGAGTGATACCACCTGGCGAGAGCTGACCACCATCCTCATTGTGGATGATGTCATCCCCGCGGTACGCAGCGCCCTGCGCAGCCGCTTTTCCCGCACCAAAAACACCGCCCAGAGCCGAAGCGCCATCCGTTCTCAGGTGATTGTGGAGCTGGAGAAGAAGCTTTCCGCTCAGATCATCGAAAGCTACGGAGAGGTGACGGTGACCGCCAGCGCCGACGATCCCACGGTGTGCCTGGTGGAGTTCAGCTTCGGCGTGGCCCATGGGCTCAACCAGATCTATCTGACGGTGCACATCACCGTATAAGAAAGGAGAGAGGAAAGGGTGAATGGATTTCCCACCAGCTCAGACATCTATCTGGAGCTGGACGGTAAAAAAGTGGCGGTAGTGCAAAGCTACACCGCCAAGGCGACCAAATCCAGTCAGAGCGTGGAGGCCTTCGGCGAGAGTGAGCCGGTGGCCACCATTGAGGGACAGCGCAAGTATACCCTGGAGCTGACCCGCCTGTATGCCACCGATGACGCTGTCTCTGACGGTATCAACTTCCACGACCTGCGGGACTTCTCCTTGGTGATCTGTAAGCCGGATCGGAAGATCATTTACAGCGGATGCGAGTGGAGCGCTATCCAGGAGGACGGACAGCTCAACGCCATGGTGGCGGAAAAGATCACGGTGGTGGCTTCCAAGCGCATCGAGACCACGGTTTGATGATGGGGAAAATTGATGAGCTACGGCCTCTTTCGGCATTGCGGCTGCTGGAAATCTGGCGGGAAACGCAGAAGGCGGAGCCTCTGGAGAGGGCCATCCTGTGTAATGCCCAGGTACTGGCAGAGAGCTGCTTTTACCAGGACAAGGCGGTATTCCGGAATGGTGAGGACGTATTGGCAGCACTGACGACCCGGGAGATGGAGACGCTTTTGCGGCGGCTGGGAGGGCAGGAACCTCCCGGCCCCGCAGGGGTGAATCCGCAATTTTGCCCGGAGCGGTTTGCGGCACTGAAGGGAGAGTGAGACCGTGGATCTGATCCGGGAAGAGTTGCTGCGCCAGGAAAAGGCGCTGGAACTGCTTTTGCTGGGAGCAGAGCCGCAGACGGAATTCCAGACGCAGGGGTCTCTTTGGCAGAAACGGCAGGTGGATGGGACGCAAAGCAGCGGACCTGCAGACCTGGATGCCGGGGAGGCTTCCCCGGCGGGAAACTGGGTGATCCGGGCTCCCCGGGAGATCTGGCATGAAGAGATCACCGGAACCACGGCTTTGGGGCAGACGCATGCCGGGAAGACATCTCCGCCTTCTGCCGGGGAAATGCTGGAACGTGACGCTGCAGGCTATGGCGTGACCGCCGGAGTGATCCCCGCAAAGGCGGCGGCCGCCGGCGGGCGGACAGCCGGCCCCCAGCCGCAGGATGGGACGGTGGTCACCGAGTATGTTCTGGCCGGGAAGGCACCCGGCATCGGAGCTCAGGAGCTGTCCCGGACATTCGAGCGGGACGCCCGCCGGTATGACGGCGGCTTTACATCCTGATGGAGAGGAGTGATGCGTATGCGGCTTGCCAGCATGCGGTATAAGGACTACACCTGGCCCCATAATCCTGAGACCTATACGGTGGAGTACCGCAGGAGCGTGGTGGTTCACAAAGTACCCTTCGGCGGGTACCTCATGCAGGATCTGGGTAAGACCTACCGGGTGCTGCGGGGAGAGGGCGTGTTTGCCGGAGAGAACGCTTATGACCAGTTTCGGGAGCTGGAGGCGGTGTTTGAGGAGGAAGATGCGGGGATCCTGGTGCATCCGGTATGGGAAACCGTACGGGCCCGGTTTGTCTCTTTGCAGCTGGAGGAGCGGCCGCTGCCGGATTATGTGCATTACAGCTTTGAATTCTGGGAGGATCCGGCCTCGTATTCTGCCGGACTGATCCAGACGGACAGTACCATGGAACATCCCGCTGCGCCTTCCAGTCCCGACGGGGAAGACACAGTAGTCTATACGGTAAAGAAAGGAGATACCCTGTGGGGGATCGCAGGACGGTATGGCGTCTCCCTGACGGCGCTGATTGCCGCCAATCCCCAGATCAAAAATCCCAACCTGATCTACCCGGGGGACAGGGTACAGATCCCATGACAGGATACATCATAACGGCCGATCACCATATCTGGGCACTTCCGGAACTGCTCTCCTGGCAGATCACCTATACGGGCGGCGTACCTTGCGATTGCTTTTCCGTGACGGTTCCCTATGAGCCGGATATGCTGGAAAAGCTGCATCTGGCGGCGGGCTTCACAGCCTATGAAAGCGGCCAGGTCATGCTGCGGGGTATTGTGGATGAGCACGAGATTACCCTGGGAAGCGGCGGCCTCACTGCCACCGTGACCGGCAGGGGATATGCTGCCCGGCTTTTGGACAATGAGTCCCGGCCCCTGACCTATCAGAGGGCCACACTGGCGGACATTATCCGGGGACATGTAACGCCCTACGGCGTGACCTGCGGTGAGATGGCCGCTGTGACTGCAGACACCACCTACACGGTGGCCTCCGGCTCCAGCCAGTGGAAAGCGCTGGAGGATTTCTGCCTGACTTATGGCGGATTCTCTCCCCGGTTCAGCCGGGAGGGAAAGCTGCTGGCAACGCCGGAGAAGGAGAGTGGCGTGTGCAAAGTCGTCGGCGGGGAGACACCGGTGCTCTCCTGTACACTGCGGGATGACCGCTATGGCGTGCTGACGGAAGTGCTGGTCATCGACAAGACCCGCAGTACCTCCTACACGGTGCGTAACCAGGAGATGATAGACCGGGGCGGACAGTGCCGCCGGGTGCTGTACACCCCCGGACAGAGCACCTGGGCCGCCATGCGGTATACCGGCGAGTATCAGATCGCCCGTTCCCGGGAGGATGCTTTTTCCATTGCCCTGGAGCTGCCGGGAAATTTCTCCGCGTTTCCGGGGGACACGGTACAGCTGGAACTGAAAAAACTGGGACTGTCCGGAAGGTACCGGGTGGCAGAGGCGGAGAATAATTTCTCCCCGTCCGGCGGGGCAACGCAGACCCTGATATTGAAAGAGAGGGGATAACATGTGGCTATCCAAAAAGATGAAGCCGGTGGTTCCCACCGCTGATTCCGACCTGGGTACGACCACCATTGCCGGCGGCAGCGTGGGGGTATTGACCCGGGGAGAGGTGCGATCCCTTCCGGTCTATGGGCCGGGCGGATATGTGTGGCTGCCGGATAGCGGGGCGGCGGTATTGGTCATCAAAGGGGGACCCGGCGGCGAAGAACAGTGCGTTGCGGGGGTTCGACAGATCGAGGCACCAAAGCATATGGAGCCGGGAGAAGTCTATCTGTATGGGCCTGATGATACCAGTATCTATCTGCGCAAGGGCGGCACGGTGGAGATACGGGGAAGCGTGTCCATCCAGGGAATGCTGATTGTCAATGGGATTCCCTACAAACCGTGTACCTGCAGCTGAAGAGGTGGTGTAAGGTGGAACTGAAATTACAAAATGGAGACTATGTGCCGGATGGCGTTGGCGGGCTGCGGCGCGTCTGGGGGCGGGAGGCGCTGCTGCAGCGGGTGTTCTACAAGCTGATGGCCCGCCGGGGGCAGTTTCCCTTTTGGGAGGATCTGGGCAGCCGGTTGTGGCAGCTGGGTCAGATACCTCCGGCAGACCGGGAGGCGGCCGCTGCGCAGTATGTGACGGAAGCCCTGGCTGATGAGCCGGAACTGAGTGTCCGGAATGTGACGCTGACCTGGGAGGCTTCCACAGCGGAGATCACGGTGGAACTGAACTTCCGGGGGGAAACGCTGGCAGTATCGGCGCAGATCCAATGAGAGAGGGTGCGTTGTGAAAACGGTAGAAGAGATTTATCAGCAGATGCTGGAGACATTTTCCCAGCGGGCCGGATTTGTACCGGAGGATTCCTGCGACTTGGCTGTGCGGCTCTATGCAGCTGCGGCACAGATGCAGGCGCTGGGAATCCAGGGGGATTGGGTGCTGGATCAAAGCTTTCCTCAAACCGCCCAGGGGATCTATCTGGATTATCATGCCCAGATGCGGGGGATCACCAGAGCCCAGGGCACGTGCGCTGTAGGTACGCTGCGCTTTCAGACACCGTCGGAGCCGGCGGCGGAGCTGAACATCCCCTCCGGCACTGTGTGTATGACGCCGGAAGAGGTGCGGTTTCAGACTATCGCCGACGGGGTGCTGAAGCCCGGGAACCTCTATGTAGATGTTCCGGCCCAGGCTGTGGAAGCGGGCAGCGGCGGCAATGTGGTGGCGGGGAGCGTATGCGTGCTGACAGCTTGCCCGGTGGGCGTTACGGCCTGCTCCAATCCGGAGGCCTTTTCCGGAGGCAGTGACCCGGAAGAGGACGAAAGCCTTCGGGCAAGGATCCTGGAGAGCTATCAGCGGCTTCCCAATGGCGCCAACGCGGCCTATTACCAGCAGGTGGCCATGAGCCACACGGGGGTGGCTGCCGCCACGGTAATAGGCCGGGCCCGGGGGATTGGAACTGTGGATGTGTATATTGCCACAGAGGCCGGACTTCCCGATGAGGCGCTGCTTCGGGAGGTGCAGCAGGATCTGCAGGAAAAACGGGAGATCGCGGTGGATGTAGAGGTTTTGGCGCCGGAGACCAAAGCGGTGGATATCACGCTGTCTCTGGACGCCGGAGAGGAAGATTTCGAGACGCTTCGCCTGCGGGTGGAGGCGGTGATCCGCTCCTTCTTCAGCGGGCACCTGCTGGGAAAAGGGATTCTTCTTGCCCAGCTGGGCAGCCTTATTTACGGCGTGGAGGGTGTGAAGAATTATCGGTTTTCCGCCCCAACACAGGATCTGGCAGCGTCAGATTCCGTATTGCCGGTATTGGGGGCTTTGACGCTTACAAATATGGAGGCATAACGGAATGGGAACATACTGGAAGTATCTGTGCCGCCTCCTGGAACCGCTGGGTATCTACGATCTATCAGAGGACAGCGTCAATGGAGCGGAGCTGTGGGCGTTGGGATATGGGCTGGATGCTGTCAGCGCGGCATTGGAGTTGGAAGAACGGGAGGCCCTGACGGCCACAGCTCAGGATGAAGGCCTGGACCGCCGGGAGCAGCTCTTTGCCAGACGGCCGGCTGCCGTAACGCCGGAACAGCGCCGGGCTGCCATTGCCGCCCTGCTGCAGATCGACGGGGACAGCCTGACACCCTCCGCCATCAACAGTGCCATCAGCGGCTGCGGGATCCGGGCCAAGGCATTGGAGCTGGATACGGGACACCTGCGGGTGATTTTCCCGGAGACGGCAGGTGTTCCGGCGGAATTTCCCCAGATCCAGAAGATCATCCTGGACATTCTTCCGTGCCATCTGGAGGTGGAGTTCTATTTCCGCTATCTTACCTGGGATGAGTGTGAAAGGGACGGTATGACCTGGAACTGGGTGGAGACGCACGAACACACCTGGGACAGCTTTGAGGTGGCAATCCCGCCTGAGGAATCGTGAAGATAAAAGAGAAAGAGCTGTGCTGATGATGGTTACAACACGGCTTTTCCTAAGAGAATAAGATAAATAAAAGAGCCACACCAAAGGGTTAAGCCCCATAGGTACACAATGTGAACCTATGGGGCTTAACGCCGTGTATGGGGAAAATTAGGGCTTGTGGAGCACCACAGGCTCTAATTTCTTATTTAACAGGACAACTACCGGCTCTCGCAAAAGTGGTAAGTTTTCTACCCACGGACAGTGGTGTATGGTCTGCAAAACCAATGATAAGGCATTTATTGAAATACAAATATTCCAGTGGCTTTTCACGCTAACTTGTGGTATGGTGTCTTGCTACAAGGAGGTAGAGCATAAGAAGGTCAAGGGCCAACCGACACTCCCTGTACCGGGCGTACTGGTCAATACTCCCACAGAAACACAGGAACCTCTCAAGGGCGATAAGGTCCCCGAGACAGAGAAAAAGCCCGAGCAGACCGTCCCCGCCGCTCCCGGCAAGAAAGCTGATGAACCGGCTCCCAAGGCAGAGCAGTCCGCCCCCAAGGAGGGTAAGACCCCGGAGGCAGAGAAAAAGCCCGAGCAGGCTACCCCCGCCGTTCCCGGCAAAAAGGCTGATGAACCAGCTCCCAAGGCAGAACAGGCGATTCCCAAGGAAGGCAAGGCCCTGGAGGAGAAAAAGCCCGAACAGGCCGTCCCCGCCGCTCCCGGCAAAAAGGCTGATGAACCGGCTCCCAAGGCAGAGCAGGCCACCCCCAAAGAGGGTAAGACCCCGGAGGCAGAAAAAAAGCCGGAACAGACCATCCCTGCCGCTCCCGGCAAGAAGGCCGATGAACCGGCTCCCAAGGCGGAGCAGACCGCCCCCAAAGAGGGGAAGTCCCCGGAGACAGAAAAAAAGCCGGAACAGACTATAGTAGCACCGCAACACCGGACACCCAGGCGGCTGAACAGAGTGTCCAGGCGGGGATGGACGCTGTGGAAGAAGTGGGATACCGAGCCGAAAAGGCAGTTGATCGACTGCTGCACCCAGCGCACCGTCCCAAGGCCCGGAAGGAAGAAATCAAAGAAGGCGGCCGACATCCCAAGGAGAGAACAGATATGGTCCCATCTGCCAATGATACATTGAGAGATGGGAAAACCATTCATACCAATACCCCGGACAGCTTACACAATGGATCGCAGCTTACCCCGGAGACCCGGATGAAACAACAGGCCGTTGAGAAGTTGGAACGCTCCGTCAGAGCCGATCATCCAAAGAACGGCCAATTCCGGGAAGTCCCTCATTATGGCGGTACTCCCCAAAATACATACACCACAAAAAAAGAACACTCTCCCGGAAATCAATCTATCAATCTATCCATCAAGGAGCGCCCTCGGCGCTCCTCCGGGCCAAAAGAAAAGCCACCCGGCGGGGCGTTTACACCCAAGACACGAAAAGCCATGGACAAATCCGCCCAGGTATCGACGAGTGCGGTCAAAACAACTGCCCGAAAGACCGCAGGGACACCCGCAGCCAAGCAAGTAATGGAGCGTGCTCGCCGGAAGGCACAGACTGCCGCCCAGCGGAGTATGCTGCAAAAATCCAAGCAGACAGCCAAGGCCGCTGCGGAACTTTCCAGAAAGGCCGCCGTTGCAGTGACAAAAGCGGTTGCGGCACTTGTCAGTGCCTTGGTATCTTTGGTAGGCGGCGTGGTTTTGGTGGCGGCGCTGGCGGTCATGGCCTTGATTGCGGCACTTCTGGCCTCTCCGTTTGGAATCTTCTTTTCCAATGAGCCATCCAGAGACGCCGTTCCATTAAATGCAGCGATTGCGCAAATCAATGTTGAACTTGCGGATGAGCTGGAAACACTGCAAACGGGAGACTATGACAGCATTGACATACAGGGACAACCCCCGGCCTGGAAAGAGGTGGTGGCTGTCTTTGCTGTCAAAACCGCCGGAGGGGACGATGGTGTGGATGTAGCGGCGCTGACCCCAGACCGGATAGAGCGCCTGCGTGCTGTCTTTTGGGATATGTGTCAAATCACCACAGAGACGGAAACGGTGGAAGGGGAGGACTCCACAGAAACGATCCTTCATATCACCATTACTCCCAAAACTGCCGATGATATGCGGACAGTCTATTCCTTCTCGGAGTTCCAAAACAAAACCTTGACCGAACTGCTGGAGGAGCTGGACGCACTGGATGGACTGCTGGGGGATCTTGCTATCACCCAGGCCGACGCAGTGGAACTTCTGCAAAATCTCCCGGAGGATCTTTCCCCGGAGCGCCGTGCGGTGGTGGAGACCGCCTGCAAGCTGGTGGGCAAGGTCAACTACTTCTGGGGAGGCAAATCTTTGGTGATCGGCTGGGACTCCCGCTGGGGTACGCTCCGGGAAGTCACCGCCGCAGGCAACTCCACAACCGGCACCTATCGGCCCTATGGGCTGGATTGCAGCGGATGTGCGACACGTTCCTAACTGAAAAGGTTAGGCGTGAAACAAAAAAATCAGG
>NZ_DAWBAJ010000040.1:0-18412 GCF_052306735.1 Dysosmobacter sp.
CAATCCGGAAAAGGGTGCCCGGCTCGCCACCTATGCCGCCCGCTGCATTGAAAATGAGATCCTCTCACCGGCGCATCGTCCCCTGGAATTGGGCTGCTCCCGCCGGGACCGGCAAGGACTGAAAAAAATACCCGGAACTTCTGTTTATCCAGAGGTCCCGGGTTTTTTTATGAATCGGCCTGGCGGCCGCGTAGAAATTCCTGGATGGCCGCCACCGTCTGCTCCTGCTGTTCCTGAGTGGAAATCTCCGCAGGGGGATCCCCCTTCTGTGGCCCGTAGTTGCCGAATTGGGCGTGATTGCCCCCCTGGATCTCCACCACGTTTTCCGTGTAGTCCAGCTGATCCTCCACACTCTGGTTCAGGGAGCCGTAAATGGTAAGGGTGTCCTCCGGAGGATAATCGCCGTAGATGTACGCCCCCAGCAAAATCAGCCCGTCCACCTGGGCCCGGTGGTCGGCGGCAAACTGTGAGGCCATGGCACCGCCCATGGAGTGCCCCGCCAGATACCAGTGTTCCACCTCCGGGAATCGTTCCATCACATCCTGGGCGGCATCGGGGTCAAAAATCGCCATGCGGAAGGGCATCTCCACCAGGATGCAGGTGACGCCGGTGCGGCGGATCTGATCCAGAAGCGGCAGATAGGCAATGGCCTCCACTTTGGCTCCGGGATAGAAGATGATGGCGGTGTCGGTGGGAACCGAGGGGGAGAGGATCGTCATCCCATCCTCCACCGCCATACCGTCACCCCGGGCCATGACCTCCAGGGCCACATCCTGGGCCGGGTAATAGTCGGAGACATACCAGAAAAACGCCCCTGTCAGTGTTGCCAGCAGAAGGACTGCCCCCATGACGACCTTTTTCCCCCGTGATATGCTCTTTTTCCTGTTTGTGTTCAATTCCAATCACCTGCACCCCGCGCTTCAGCGGTCCTGCAAATACCGCCCGATGGTATAGCGGCCCCGCTTTTCGGTTCCCTTTCCGTATTGAATGGCCTCCTGCGGACATTCATGGATGCAGCGCAGGCACTGGTAGCACTGCCTGCCCCAGGCGGGCTTGCCGTTCATCAGGGAAATGGTTCCGGCAGGACAGTTCCGGGCGCAAAGTCCGCAGCCGTTGCAGGAATCCTCCGTGAAAAAAGCCTTGGTGCTGCGGGCAAACTTGTTGAAGCCAAAGTTCACAAAGCCGGATTTCAGCTTTGCAAGGGAGCCCTCCTCCACCCGATATACTGCTTTCCGCTGGATGATCTCCCGGGCCATGGTCTGGATGGCCTTCTCCGCCTCATGGATCTTCTGACGGGCCATCTGGTCGTCGTCCACATCCGCGCCCAGAATATAGTTGTTGGGCATCACCAGGCTATAGCTGCTGCGGAGAGGATACAGGGCGGAGAGCTTTTTCATGGCCAGTCCGGCCTCCTCCCCGCAGGTGCAGACTCCGAACGTAAAGGCGTTTGTTTTTTCCAGGGTCTTCACGAAGTTCAGCATGGGCTCCGGCACGCCCCAGGCATAGATGGGAAACACCAGCCCGATCTGCCTCTCATTCCGAATCTCCGGTGTTTTCTCAAGCCGGGAAATATCCCGGGTCTCATCGCCGGTAAGAGCCGCGATCTGCTCCGCCGCCCACCGGGAATTCCCGGTACCGGAAAAATAAAAAATCATGGTATCAGCACTTCCTATCGTTTCATTGGTATAGCGGCCCCTCCGGCTATCTTCCCGGCCGCCATCAGGCAGGGACATCTTTCCCCAGGGTGGAGGCCGCCAGGCAGGCAAGGCCGATGCCCAGCATGACCATGGCGTCCCGGCCTTCCAGCGCCTCCAGAATGGAGAGCACCGCCACGGCCACGCCCATGGCCAGCGCCACGCCCCGGAACACCGTGTTCAGGATCACGCCGGTCCTGCCGTTCTCCGGCAGTCTTCCGCACTTCCCCTGCATCAGCTCATCCACGGAAAGCCCCAACGCATCGGCCAGGGCAGGCAGCGTATGGATATCCGGGCAGGCAAGATCCCGCTCCCATTTGGAGACGGCCTTATCCGTCACGCCCATCTTTTCCGCCAGCTCCAGTTGGGTCATGCCCTTTTGCTTGCGCATCTCCGCTATTAACTTCCCCAGGGATTTTTTCATAGGTGGTCGCTCCTTTACACTTCTGGATACGTCTCATTGTACGCCGCGCTCCGGCGTTTCTCAACCGTCCGGCGGTTTCCCCCTCTCGACCATCAGTTTCGCCGGAGTAGAGCGGCACCATCAGGTGCGCTTTGCCTGTTCCACCACTTTTTCATAGGGGCCGATCATGGCTTCGGTCATCTTCCCCCTGGCCTTCTTCTGCACCGACGGAACCGCCATCAGGGCTCCCACCAGGCGCATCTGCCAGATGCGCTTTTTCTGCTTCTGGGGAAAATCGTAGATGCCGTGCTCCTTATAGAACTTGTGGTCGGCCTTCATAAGGCCCTGCATGACATAGATGAGATCCCGGAAGATCTTCATGCCTCCCACACCGTAGAAGTTGGCCGGACGGGTAAGTTTTTGCTCCATGGCAAAAGCCAGGTTGTCCGCCAGGGAGCGGATGTCCGCCGCTGTTTCGGCTTCATCCGTAGCCACGCCGGCCAAATAGTTGCCTCCCACCTCCGCCCGGCCCTCCACGATCATGCGCAGGTTGGGCTCACAGCGGTAGTCGCCGCTGATGAGATAGGCGATGGGGGTACCGTGGGTAACGGTGCGGTGGCCGTTGCAGAACTGCCGGTCATCAAAACACTTGAAGCTGGAGTGGGTGAAGTGATCGGAGATGGTAAAGGCGTACACAAAGCCGTCGGCGGTCTGGATGGTGCTGCGCAGAAAATCGTCAAACCCGTCCTTGTACACGCATTTGCCGGTAATGGCGCAGCCGAAGCAGCCCAGGCATCCGCCGCCGAAGGGGAACTCCCGGATATTCACCACCCGGCCCTCATAGGGCAGGGCACGGCGGAAATCGGCGATCATATTGGCAAGATTCCAGTCGTCGGGGGCACAGTTGGTGACGATGACCACATCCTTCTCCCGGCTCTTGGGCACGTCAGGCAGGGTGGCCTGATACGCGGCGCTTTCCCGGGCCGGAGCCTGGACGGGCGGTGTGACAAACAGGCCGTGTTGGCAGGAGAAGATCAGCTGGTCAAAGAACATCCGGGCGTCCTTTTGGCCCTGCACACTGAGGAGATCCTCCATGTCGGCGGACAGACCCCGGATCACTTTCATCCCCAGGTCAAAGCAGTTTTCCTCCACATACCGATGGGCGGTGACGTCGTAGAAGTGCTTGGAGGTGGTGATCTGGGAGGCGAACTTTCCGGCAAGATCCACCCCGTCGGCCTTGATGAGCTCTATCAGGCGGTGGAGCTGGTAAGGAGCGATAAAGGTGTAGACCGGGTAGCAGAACAGGATCAGCTCCGCCTGCTCCAGGGCGGAGCGCACCGGTGAAAAGTCCTTTTCATAGGCTTTGATGCACTGGCCCACCGGCAAAAACGTGAAGGTGTGTTCCGGGTGCAGGGCCTGCAAATACAGCGCCGTGTGGACGGTGGTGGAGTTTTTCCCCTTGGGGCTGGCATTTAAAACGAGAATCTTCATGACGGTTCCTCCAATTTGCGAAGCAGGCGGCAGTACCAGTCCCGTTCAAATTCCGCGGCGGCAATGCCGTATTCGATGGTATATCCCTGAAAGCGGAAGATCGTATCCCAGTCCTGTCCCGGAGGCAGCGGGGCCTCCCGCACCTGCCGGAACCGCTCCCGGATGGCCCGCAGCAGGGCGCCCGTCTCCTCCATCTGCCGGATGTAATCCCGGATGGCGGCGGTGCGGGAGTGAGGAGAGGCAAGCCCCAGGAAAAACATGCGGGCAAGCTCCATATTCTTCACCCTGTCCGCCTGCATGGGCTGGGCCACCCACCGGGAAAACGCGGCCCGGCCGGTATCCGTGATGGAATAGGTCTTCTTCCGCCGCCGGCCCTCCGTGGTCTCTGCAGCCGTGACATAGCCCTCCCGAACCAGCTTGCCCAGGGCCGCCTGGACGCTGCCGGCGCTGTGGGAACAGATGAGGGCCAGATTCTGTTTGATGAACTGCTGCAGCTCATATCCCGTCATGGGCGTGAGGATCAGCAGCCCCAGGATGAGATACTCCATAGGCGCCTCCAATATATCGAATAGAGATATTATACAGGAAGCGGCAGGATACCGTCAACGGAAAAAACAGGGCCGCCCGGAGGATTTCTCCTCTGGGCGCCCCTGCTGTTATGACTGCCGGCCAGACGCCTGCACCGCATCCAGCACCGCCTGCAGCAGCGCCAGTTTCTCTCCGGCAGGGCAGTCTAAATTGTCCATGATCCCAAAGACAGCCTCCGCATGGGCACCGGCCACCCGTCCCGCCAGAGCCTGCCTGCCCGCTTCCCCCTCCGGGACATGTACCGCCACTTCAACGGGTTTGCGCGTTTTCATTTTACTCCTCCTCTTTCCCCCTTTTCTTCCGGTTCCCAGCCTATGGCGGGAGCCCGTCCCATATGCCGGCATATCCGCCGCCGGATGCCACTAAAATGAAAGGAGATCACCCGGAGGGAGGAACATAGACCATGCAGCAAAACGAGGACGTGATCGCCGTCTACTCCCGCAAATCCCGGTTTACCGGCAAGGGGGAGAGCATCGGCAACCAGGTGGATCTGTGCCGGAGCTATATCCGCAGCACATTTGGAGAGCAGTATGCAGATCGCGCTGTGGTTTTCGAGGACGAGGGATTTTCCGGAGGCAATCTGAACCGGCCTGGCTTCCGGAAAATGATGGACGATGCCCGGGCGCATCAGTTCCGGGCCGTGGTGGTATACCGGCTGGACCGGATCAGCCGCAACATCAGCGACTTCTCCCACCTCATTGAGGAGCTGGGACGTCTGGGGGTGGACTTTATCTCCATCCGGGAGAGCTTTGACACCTCCAGTCCCATGGGCCGGGCCATGATGTACATTGCCTCGGTGTTCAGTCAGCTGGAACGGGAGACCATTGCCGAGCGTATCCGGGACAACCTCCACGAGCTGGCCAAAACCGGCCGCTGGCTGGGCGGCACCACCCCTACCGGCTACGCCTCCGAAAGCGTCCGTAACATCACCGTGGAGGGAAAGTGCAAAAAGGCCTGCAAGCTTAAACTGGTTCCGGAGGAAGCGGAGATCATCCGGAAGATCTACCACCTGTACAGCCGGACGGAATCTCTCTCTGAAACGGAAGCCCAGCTGCTCCGGGAGGGAATCAAAACCAAAACCGGACGGGATTTCACCCGGTTCTCCATCAAGGCCATTTTGCAGAATCCCGTCTATCTCATGGCCGATGCAGACGCCCGTCAATATTTTCTGGACCGAGATGCGGAGGTGTTTTCCCCGCTGGAGGCCTTCGACGGCCAGCGGGGCATTCTGGTCTATAACCGCACCCATCAGGCAAAGGGCCGCGCCACCGTGTACCTGCCCGTCAGTCAGTGGATCGTAACCGTGGGGCAGCATCCGGGTCTTATCCCCTCCGGAGTGTGGATCCGGACCCAGGAATCCCTGGAGCGCAGCAAGTGCAAATCATACCGAAAGCCCCGCAACAGCCGGGCGCTGCTGACGGGCCTGCTCCTGTGCCGCTGCGGCAGCCGGATGTATCCCAAAAACACCTCAAGGATCACGGATGACGGCCGGCCCATCTACACCTACGTCTGCAAAGCCAAGGAGCGCAGCAAGGGCAGCCTTTGCAGCTGCAGCAATGTAAGCGGCAACGCGCTGGACGCCGCCGTTCTGGAGCAGATCCGGGCTCTGCCGGAGGACACAGGTGCACTTGTCTCCCGGCTGAGTGCCCACAGGCAATTCTATGCCGGACAGCAGAACACGGATCTGCCGGCGCAGCTGCGGCGGCAGCAATCCGAGATCCAGCGCAGGATCCGCGCATTGATCGACTCCCTGCCGGAACTGGAGGACAGTGCCGCCGCCCTCCACGTAAAGGAGCGGGTGGAGGAGCTGCACGCTCAGGCGGCCACCCTGCGCTCCCGCCTTTCCGCCCTGGAGACTCCGCCCGGTCCGCAAGCGCTGTGGGGCCCCCGGCAGGACACCCTGGCCCGGCGGCTTGCTGGGCTGCAAAGCGCTCTGGATGCCCTGCCGCCGGAGCAGCTGCGATCTGTGATCCGCGCCGTAGTGGAAAAAGTGGTATGGGACGGCCGCCAGGCCCATGTGGTGCTGTGGGGCGCCGCCTATGAAGCCAGTCCGGCGGAACACCCCACTCTTCCGGAACAGACGCACTTGCGTGAGGATAGCAAATGAGATCCTGATGTATTTTCGCAGTCAGAAGAAACTGCAGGGGGATGTCTCCCTGTCCGACTCCATTGATACGGACAAAGAGGGCAACGCCCTGCAGCTGATGGACGTGGTAGGGGTGGACGACACCATGCTGGAAGATCTCCACGACCGGGACAGCGCTCTGCGTCTGCGGCAGCTGGTACGGGAAAGCCTTACCGCCCGGGAGGCGGAGATCATCCGCCTGCGGTACGGCCTGGGCGGCACGGTGCCCCTGACCCAGCGGGAGATCGCCTCCAGTTTCGGCATCTCCCGGTCCTATGTATCCCGCATTGAAAAGCGTGCTCTGGAGAAGCTGCGGGCCGGGTTGGAGGAAAATCCGGCTCATGCTGCCGCCAAACATTCTCCATTCCCACTGTCTTCCAGAGAAAACCGCTGAAATGTCCGGATTTTTCTCAGAAAATGACGTCAGCCCCTTGACTTCCCTGCTGGATATGATATGATGGCCAAAGAAGCAAACAAAATTTTTGCTAATCAAAAAATTTTTGTATAATGGGGGCACATTATGAGAGATCCGATCAAGTGGACTGACAATCACATGCCCGCCAGCGATGACCGCCAGCTGGGTATCATGTCCCTGAGCAACGTGGCCAAGGCCCGTTTCTTCCACAGCAGTTTTCCCCAGTACTCCATCACTCCCCTGGCCCGTCTGGACGGCATGGCCAAGTACCTGGGTCTGGCCGGATTGTATGTGAAGGATGAGTCCTTCCGTTTCGGCCTCAACGCCTTCAAGGTGCTGGGCGGCTCTTTTGCCATGGCCCGCTACATCGCCCAGCAGATGGATCGGGACGTCTCCCAGATGACCTATGACTATCTCACCAGCGCCGAGTTCCAGAAGGAGTTCGGCCACGCCACCTTCTTCACCGCCACCGACGGCAACCACGGCCGTGGTGTTGCCTGGGCCGCCCACAAGCTGGGACAGAAGGCCGTGGTACATATGCCCAAGGGCAGCAGCAAGGCCCGCTACGACAACATTGCCAAGGAAGGCGCCCAGGTGACCATCGAGGACGTCAACTACGACGAGTGCGTCCGCATGGCCGCCGCAGAGGCCGCCCAGACCAAGCACGGCGTGGTGGTACAGGACACCGCCTGGGAGGGCTATGAGGAGATCCCCTCCTGGATCATGCAGGGATACGGTACCATGGCCAACGAGGCTGCCGAGCAGCTGCGCCAGATGGGGGTCAACCGTCCCACCCACGTTTTTGTGCAGGCGGGCGTGGGCTCTCTGGCCGGTGCCGTGATCGGCTACTTTACCAACCTCTTCCCCAACGATCCCCCCAAGTTCATCGTCATGGAGGCCCGGGCCGCAGACTGCCTGTATCAGGGCGCTCTGGCCGGTGACGGCAATCCCCGGATTGTGGAGGGCGATCTGAAAACCATCATGGCGGGCCTTGCCTGCGGTGAGCCCAATATCCTCTCCTGGGATATCCTGCGCAACCATGTCTCCACCTTCGTCTCCTGCCCTGATTGGGTCAGTGCCCGGGGCATGCGGATGCTGGGCGTGCCCGTCAAGGGCGATCCCACCGTGATCTCCGGCGAGTCCGGTGCCGTGGGCATGGGTCTGATTGCTGCCCTGATGGAGACGGACGAATACAAGGATCTGCGGGAATATCTGGGACTGGATCGCTTCAGCCAGGTGCTGCTGTTCTCCACCGAGGGCAATACCGATCCCATGAAGTTCCGCAAAGTGCTCTGGGACGGCGAATATCCCACTGTCTGATGTTCAGCGGATCTGTCACAAAATGTAAAATAAAATACAAAGAGGACTGCGGAGCTTCCGCAGTCCTCTTTGTATTCAAAATTCGACGGTTTTCATACCGGTAGCTCTCAATAACGGCGCACCACGGCGCTGACCCGACCCAAGATGGTTGCATAGGTGCCGTCAATGGGCTGATAGGCCTCATTCTCCGGCAAAAGCCACACATGTCCGTTCTGGATGGAAAGCCGCTTCACAGTGGCCTCATCTTCCAGCAGTGCCACCACGATCTCGCCGGGATGGGCGGTGGACTGCCGGTGCACCACCACCAGATCGCCGGGGAGGATGCCCGCACCCAGCATGGACTCGCCCCGAACCCGCAGGGCGAAATACTCCCCCTGGCGGCCGCCGGTCTCAAAGGTCAAGTATTCTTCGATGCACTCCTGGGCCAAAATGGGACTGCCGGCAGCCACATTGCCTACCACCGGCACCCGGTCCTCCGGCTCCGGAGGCTCTGTCAGGGCGATGGCCCGGCCTTTGCCGGCCCCCTTCTCAATGACGCCCACTTCCTCCAGGTGCTTGAGGTGGAAATGAACCGTGGAGGGGGATTTGAGGCCTACGGCCTCTCCAATCTCCCGTACCGATGGGGAGTATCCCCGGGTGCGGATATACTGGACGATAAAGTCGTAGATCTTTTGCTGCATCTTGGAAAGCTCCGGCATGGGCAATCCTCCTCTCAGCCCGGTGTGGGGGGGTTCCCCGCCCTTGGCTTCTTTTGATTGATTGTACCACACTATGGAGCAGGATGCAACGTTTGTTCCATTTTTTGTTTCCCGTTTTTTGCGGAAATCCTGTTCTTTTTTTGAAATTACCCTTGAAATAGAGAACAAACTATGGTAGTATGAATATCTGTGAAACGACGTTTATGCCTGAGCGCATGACTGAATCTTTGGAGGTTATCTGATGGACGCTTTGGTTCTTGTAATTACGATTCTGCAGCTGCTGTGCGGCCTGGCCATCATTCTGGTGGTGCTGTTCCAGTCCGGTAAGAGTGCCGGCCTTTCCGGTGCCATCGGCGGCGTGGCGGATTCTTTCCTGGCCAAGAACAAGGCCAAGACCTGGGACGCCAAGCTGGCCCGCGCTACCAAGTGGATCGGCGCCGTGTTCCTGATCCTGACCATGATTCTCCTGATCCTGCAGGGCCGCACTGCTTGATTGCTCCATAAAAAACACCCGGCTGCAGCCGGGTGTTTTTTATCCCGCGATCTCCCGGTACATCACACCGGGCTGCGGCGTAATGCCGTTGAGGGCCAGCAGCTCCTCCACTGTCACAAAATAATATCCCTCCGCCTGGAGGGTATCCACGATCTCCAAAGCAGCATCCACGGAATCGGAGAAAAAATCGTGCAGCAGCACGATGTCGTTGGGGCCTGCCTCTTTCAGCACAGCCTGTACCACCGCCTCCGGAGAGAGTTTTGCCCAGTCCTCCGGATCCACCGTCCAGTGCACCAGCGGCACCTCCAGGGCGGCCCGCTCTGCCTCGCTGATGAGTCCGTACGGAGGGCGCACCCAGTAGGTACCCGATCCCAGAAGCTCCTGCAGCAGCGCATCCGTGCGCCGGAGCTCCTCCAGGTCGGCTGTAAGGCTTCCTGACAGCGTCACATGGTTCCAGGTGTGATTTCCCACCTGATGGCCCTCCGCCTTCATACGCAGCACCAGATCCTCATTTCCGGGGATCTGGCGTCCAATCAGAAAGAACGTGGCACTGGCTCCCCGCTCCCGCAGGCCGTCCAGCAGGCGCTGTGTGGTATCCCGGCGGGGCCCGTCGTCGAAGGTCAGGGCGATATAATGTGTCTCCTGTGTCAGATATGCGCTGCCGCTGGCCGCAATGGCACCAAACGCGTCAAAGCCCCCGCAGGCCAGCGGCAGCAGCAGCAACGCCAATGCCAGTATCCGTTTTCCCATGCACTTCCGGTCCTTTTATATGATAAGGCTAGTTTGCATCGCTGCCGCCGGATTATGTCCCTGCCGCAAACAAAAAGATCCCGGTTGTTCACAAACCGGGATCTTTTTGTAGATGTACATGATGCTATCAAAGGAATGCAAGCAAAAGGCCTCCGAAAAAATTCCACAAAATAATGGCCAGCACGATCCCGCCCACGATCTTGGCTGGATTCACTTCTTTTTTGGGTTTGTTCCACAGCCGTCCTGCTTCCATCACGATCTGGGGATTTGCCTGGCGCTGTGGGCGGGGCGCTGCCTTTCCTTTGATATACTCCAGCCCCAGACGGCGGCGCTGGCTGTCCTCGGCGTGGAACTCCCGATGAAGAAAGGAACCCGCGTGATTCGCCTCATTGAGCCCGTCCTTGCGGACAGCCATACCCTTTTTGATCCCGCTCCCATCCGGGCGGTTAAAAGAACCGCATTTGGGGCAAAAGGGATCATCCTGCCAGTCATAGGTCCTGCCGCACTCATAACAACGTACCTTGCCCATGGAAACTCCCCCCTTTATTTGGATTCTATCACAGTCACCGCCCGTTGAAAAGAGAAAACAAAAAAGCCCTTTGTCACAGGACCTAGGTTCCCATGACAAAGGGCTTTTCTTGTTCGGGTGGATTACACCAACTCGATCATAGCCGTCTCGGCGGCGTCGCCGCGGCGGACGCCGGTGCGCACGATGCGGGTGTAGCCGCCGTTGCGCTCAGCGTACTTGGGAGCGATCTCCTTGAAGAGCTTCTTGCACACATCCTCGCGGGTGATGAAGCTCATGGCCTGCCGGTAAGCAGCCAGATCGTTCTTCTTGCCGAGAGTAATCATCTTCTCAGCCAGGGGCTTGATCTCCTTGGCACGGGTGACGGTGGTCTCCATCTTGCCGTGATCCAGGAAATCCGTGACCTGCTGACGCAGCATCGCCATGCGCTGGTCAGTGGTCTTGCCAAGCTTGCGGGTTCCGGGCATTTCGGTTTTCCTCCTTGTAAGGATTTTGGTCAGCCGGGGGAAGCTCCCGCCGGCAATTCATCAGTTGTTTTCTTCGTCCGCCAGGTGAAGGCCCATCATCGCCAGCTTGTTGATGACTTCCTCCAGGGACTTGCGGCCCAGGTTGCGAACCTTCATCATCTCGTCCTCGGTCTTGGAGATCAAGTCCTCGACGGTATTGATGTTGGCGCGCTTGAGGCAGTTGAAGCTGCGCACGCTCAGATCCAGCTCCTCAATGGTCAGCTCCAGCACCTTATCCCGCTGGGCCTCCGCTTTCTCCACCACGGTGGGCTTACTGCCCACGTTCTCAGAGAGATCGGTAAAGAGCGTGAAGTGGTCGCACAGGATCTTGGCGCCCAGGGACACAGCGTCCCGGGCGGAGATGGTGCCGTCGGTCCAAACCTCCAGCGTCAGCTTGTCAAAGTCACTGGAAGCGCCCACGCGGGTGGGTTCCACCGTGTAGTTGACCTTGTAGACGGGAGTGTAGATGGAGTCCACAGCAATGGTGCCGATCACATTCTGCTGGGGCTTGTTGCGATCCGCGGACACATAGCCGCGGCCGTGGGACAAAGTGATCTCCATGTTGAGGGTAGCCCCATTGTCCAGAGTGGCAATGTGCATATCGGGATTCAGAACCTCGACCTCACCGTCGGACTTGATATCGCCGGCTGTGACTTCGCAGGGGCCCACCGCCTCGATATAGACCGTCTTCACGCTCTCGCTGTGCAGCTTCGTCAGGAGGCCCTTGATATTCAGGACGATCTCCGTGACATCTTCTTTCACACCGGGAATCGTGGCAAACTCATGCTGGACACCGGCGATCTTGATGGTGGTCGGCGCGGTGCCGGGCAGAGAAGAAAGCATAATACGGCGGAGCGCATTGCCCAGGGTCGTACCGTAGCCGCGCTCCAGCGGTTCCACCACGTACTTGCCGTAGGTGACGTCGCCAGGCGTCTCGACACATTCGATCTGGGGCTTTTCAATTTCGATCATGCAGTTACCCTCCTTCATCTTCTCATTGCGGCAATGCAGAGCATGCCGCCGGCAGTTCGTATCATCCTCGAGGGTATCCTCCGATTACTTGGAGTACAACTCGACGATGAGGTGTTCCTCGATGGGAAGATCAATATCCTCGCGGGCGGGTTCTGCGACGACCTTGGCCACATTGTTCTGATCCATTTCCAGCCACTTGGGGACCACGCGGGAAGCGTTGGCCTCCAGGGAGCCCTTGAACTTGTCCAGGCTGCGAGAGCCTTCCTTCAGTTCGATGACATCGCCGGTCTTCACCAGGTAAGAGGGGATGTTGACCTTCTTGCCGTTGACGGTGAAGTGGCCGTGGAGCACCAGCTGACGGGCCTCCGCACGGCTCATGGCAAAGCCCAGACGGTACACCACGTTGTCCAGACGGGTCTCCAGGATGGACAGCAGGTTCTCACCGGTCATGCCGGCCTTCTTGTTGGCCATCTCGAAGTAGTCACGGAACTGGCTCTCCAGCACGCCGTAATAGCGCTTGGCCTTCTGCTTCTCACGCAGCTGCAGGCCGTACTCGGAGAGCTTCTTGTTTCTCGCATTGCCGTGCATGCCGGGAACGTAACCACGACGCTCGAGGGAGCACTTGTCCGTATAGCAGCGGTCGCCCTTCAGGAAGAGCTTCTGGCCCTCTCTGCGGCAAAGGCGGCAGACTGCACCGGTATATCTTGCCATATTGCTTGTTACCTCCTCTTTCGATTACACGCGACGACGCTTGGGGGGACGGCAGCCATTGTGGGGGATGGGAGTGACGTCCTTGATCATGGTCACTTCCAGGCCCACGGCCTGCAGTGCGCGGATTGCAGCCTCACGGCCCTGGCCGGGGCCCTTGACGAAGACCTCAACGGTCTTCAGGCCGTGCTCCATAGCGGCGCGGGCGGCAGTCTCAGCCGCGGTCTGAGCGGCGAAGGGAGTGGACTTCTTGCTGCCACGGAAACCCAGTCCGCCGGAGGAAGCCCAGGAGATCGCGTTGCCCTGGCTGTCGGTGACGGTCACCATGGTGTTGTTGAAGGAAGAACGGATATGGACCTGGCCACGCTCGATGTTCTTCTTTTCACGCCGGCGGCGAATAACTTTCTTGCCGGATGCTTTTGCAGTTGCCATTGTTACGCTCCCTCCTTACTTCTTCTTGTTGGCAATGGTCTTCTTGGGACCCTTGCGAGTTCTTGCGTTGGTCTTGCTGCGCTGGCCGCGCACGGGCAGGCCCTTGCGGTGCCGGATGCCGCGGTAGCAGCCGATCTCAGTCAGACGCTTGATGTCCAGAGCGGTCTGGCGGCGCAGGTCGCCCTCAACGGTATAGGCGTCGATGGCATCACGCAGCTGCTGCTCCTCGGCGTCGGTGAGATCCTTGACGCGGGTGTCGGGGTTGATGCCTGTCTGCGCCAGGATGTCCTTGGCGCTCTTTCTGCCAATGCCGTAGATATAAGTGAGGCCGATCTCGATACGCTTATCCTTCGGCAGGTCAATACCGGCAATACGTGCCATACTCTTAAAGCACCTCCAATTAAATGTTAGCCCTGTCTCTGCTTATGCTTGGGGTTCTCGCAAATGACCATGATACGGCCTTTGCGGCGAATGACCTTGCACTTTTCGCACATGGGCTTCACGGACGGTCTTACCTTCATAGTTGATAACCCTTCCTTTCAGCGGTTTGTGTCTTTCGGTTACTGGGCGCCAGCTTACTTGCTGCGCCAGGTGATCCGGCCGCGGGTCAGATCATACGGGGACATCTCCACCGTTACCTTGTCGCCGGGCAGAATCCTGATGAAATTCATTCTGAGTTTTCCGGAAATATGTGCCAAAATCGTGTGTCCATTTCCAATGTCCACCTGGAACGTCGTGTTCGGCAGGGCTTCCACCACTACGCCTTCCACTTCAATCATGTCGGATTTTGCCAAACGTTATCCCTCCTGGTCCGGATGAACCTCCCCGCGGTAGGCCGCGAGGGTCCTGCGAAGCTCACTGTTGGTGATTCTCTCTTCGCCTTTAATTTTTTCAGAAAGGCGGCTCTCGTCTTCCGCCACAAACAACACGTGTCTGCGTTTTTTGCGCTTGGGCGACTCCACTTTCCTGCTCTTTCCGTCCGCCAGCAGGAGGTACTCCCCCTCCACCGCCAAAACGACGAAGAGTTTTCCCTTGTCCCGGCCGGCGTCGGATCTGACAATATTTGATTTCGCGATGTCCATACCTGTCCTCTCAGATAACGGGAACCGTCAGAATCTCCGGTTCTCCGTCTGTGACCAGAACGGTATTTTCATAGTGGGCCGCCCACTTTCCATCCAGCGTCTTGACGGTCCAGCCGTCACTCATCTGGCGGATGGCTGCCGAGCCCGCGTTTACCATGGGCTCGATAGCCAGGGTCATGCCCCGCAGCAGCCGCGGCCCTCTTCCGGGATGTCCGTAATTGGGGATCTCCGGTGCCTCGTGCATCTGGGCGCCGACGCCGTGGCCGACGTATTCCCGAACAACGGAGTAACCGTGACTTTCCACATACTGCTGAATGGCTGCGGAAATGTCCAGCAACCGATGTCCCTCCCGGGCGAACCGGATCCCCTCGAAAAAGCTCTGTCTGGTCACATCGATCAGATCCTGAGCCTCGGGGCTGATCTTCCCGCAGGGGAAGGTGGCTGCGCAGTCTCCGTGGAACCCTCCAATGTACGCACCCACATCAATGCTGACGATATCGCCCTCCTGCAGCACCCGTTTGCCGGGGATGCCGTGGATGATCTCGTCGTTGACGCTGATGCAGGCGCTGGCCGGATAGCCATTGTAGTGCAGGAAGGAGGGGACTGCGCCCTGTTTGCGGATAAAATGCTCCACCGCACGGTCGATCTCCTGGGTTGTTACGCCGGGCTTTACCAATTCCCCTGCATAAGCACGGGCAGCCGCGGTAATTTTTCCGGCACGGCGCATCAGTTCGATCTCATGGGAAGATTTCAAAGTAATCATACTTTATCTCCCCAACGCGCGGAGGATTGCCTGGGAAGTCTCAGCCAGCGTGGGCTGATTCTCCACAGACCGCAGGAGACCTCTCTCCGCATAGAACCCCTTGAGAGGTTCGGTCTCCTTATGATAGACCTCAAGCCGTGCCAGCACGGTCTCGGGTTCATCATCGTGACGCTGGATCAGCTTGCCGCCGCACTTGTCGCACACACCGGGGGTCTTGGGGGGCACCGCCACCAGATGATAGGTGGCGCCGCAGTGCTCGCATACCCGACGGCCCGCCATGCGCTCCACGATGGTCTCGTCGGAGATCTCGATGGAAATGACGTGGTCAAACTGGATACCAGCCTTCTCCAGGGCTTCCGCCTGGGCGATGGTGCGGGGCACTCCGTCCAGAATGAAGCCGTTCCGGCAATCGTCCTGGGCAAGCCGCTCCGTAATGATGCCGATGATGACCTCATCCGGAACCAGCTGGCCCGCGTCCATAAAGGACTTGGCTTTCAATCCTGTGGGCGTGCCATCCTTGATGGCCGCCCGCAGGATATTACCGGTGGAAATGGTAGGAATGTTCAGCTCTTTGCAAAGAACCTCAGCCTGAGTTCCCTTGCCGGCGCCAGGGGCGCCCAACAGAATCAGTTTCATTTTTGAAACGCCTTCTCTCTTACTCCAAGAAGCCCTTGTACTGACGCATCAGCATCTGGGATTCCAGTGCCTTGACCGTTTCCAGAGCGACGCCCACCACAATGATCACGGAGGTGCCGCCGATTCCCAGAGAAGCACTGCTCATCACCTTGCCCACGATCAGGGGGCAGATGGCCACGATGCCCAGATAGATGGCACCGAAGAGCGTGATCTTGTTGAGAACCTTACGAATGAAATCCACCGTGGGCTTGCCGGGCCGGAATCCGGGGATGAAGCCGCCCTGCTTCTTGAGGTTGTTGGCGATCTCCACGGGGTTGAACTGAATGCTGGAGTAGAAATAGCTGAAACCGATGATCATGATGAAGTACACCACCATATAGATGACGGACTTCGTATCAATGGCATCATAGATGGTGCGGGAGATAGTATCCTCAGCAGGGACACCGATGAAGCTCCACACCGTGATGGGCAGGGACGCAATGCTCTGGGCGAAGATGATAGGCAGAACGCCGGACATATTCACCTTCATGGGCAGATGCGTAGACTGGCCACCGTACATCTTCCGGCCCACCTGACGCTTGGCATACTGCACGGGGATCCGGCGCTCAGCGTCGTTGATGAACACAATGAACACGATGAGGGCCAGGATGCCCACCACCAGCAGCGTCACCCACAGCCAGTTGATGGCCGCCTGGCTGCCGTAGGCAATCAGAGAGGACACCATGGTGGGAACGCGGGACAGGATGCCGGCAAACAGGATGATGGAGATGCCGTTGCCAACACCGAACTCGGTGACCTGCTCGCCCATCCACATAACGAAGGAGGAGCCGGCGATGAAGCTGACGATGATCACCAGCGCATGCCAGATGGTGGGATCAGACACAGCCAGCAGGTTGTAGCGGACCATCATCATATAATAGCCGAAGCCCTGCAGGATGGCGATGGCCACCGTGGTATAGCGGGTGATGGACTGGATCTTCTTGCGGCCTTCCTCGCCGCCGTCCTTGGCCAGCCGTTCCAGAGCGGGAATGGCTACAGTCAGCAGCTGGATGATAATGGAGCTGTTGATATAGGGCTGGATGCTCAGAGCGAATACCGTTGCCTGGGCGAATGCGCCGCCGGACATGACGTTGTACAGGCCCAGGATGGTGGTTCCAAAGGCGTCAAGCTGCGCCTCCAGCGCGCTGACGTTGACATAGGGCACCGTGATGGCATTGCCGATCCGGAAGATCAGCAGAATGAGGAGTGTAAAGATGATCTTCTTCCGCAGCTCGGGGATACCCCACGCCTTGCGAATCGTTTGGATCACGTTACATCACCTCGGCCTTTCCGCCAGCTGCCTCGATGGCCTCCTTGGCAGACGCGGAGAAGGCAGAAGCCTGGACAGTGACTTTCTTGGTAACCTTGCCGTTGCCCAGCACTTTGTAACCATACTCACACTTGGAGAGGATGCCCTTGGCCAGCAGCGCCTCGGCAGTGACGGTCTCGCCGTCCTCGAAAGCGTTCAGGGCATTGAGGTTGATGACCTCCAGGGGCTTGGCGAAAATGTTGTTGAAACCGCGCTTGGGGATGCGGCGGGCCAGAGGCATCTGGCCGCCCTCAAATCCGATACGGACCTTGCCGCCGGAACGGGCCTTCTGGCCCTTGTGGCCGCGGCCGCCAGTCTTGCCGTTACCGGAACCAGCGCCCCGGCCCTTGCGGTATGCCTGCCGGACAGAGCCCTCGGCGGGAGACAGTTCGCTTAACTTCATGATACCGTGCCTCCTTACTTCACTTCAGTAACCTGCAGCAGATAGCCGATCTTGGCGATCTTGCCGCGGGTCTGGTCGTTGTCGGGCTGCACGGTGACGTCACCGATCTTGCGCAGGCCCAGGGAATTAGCGGTGGCAACCTGCTTCTCCAGGCGGCCGTTCAGGCTCTTGACGAGCTTAATATTTAAGTTTGCCATGTTCAGCGCCTCCTTAACCCACGATCTCTTCGACGCTCTTGCCGCGGATGCGGGCAACCTCTTCGGGGCCACGCATGTTCTTGAGGCCCTGGAAGGCGGCGGCGACAACGTTGTTGGGGTTGTTGGAACGCAGGCACTTGGTACGGATGTCCTTGATGCCCGCGGCCTCGACGACGGCACGCACGGCGCCGCCGGCGATCACGCCGGTACCGGGAGCAGCGGGCTTCATCAGCACGCGGCCAGCACCAGCCTCACCGATGGTCTCATGGGGAACGGTGCTGCCGGAGAGAGTCACGGTAATCATGTTCTTCTTAGCAGCCTCGATGCCCTTGCGGATGGCCTCGGGAACTTCGGCGGCCTTACCCAGGCCATAGCCGACCTTGCCCTTGCCGTCACCGACGACCACCAGGGCGGAGAATTTCATCACGCGGCCGCCCTTGACGGTCTTGGAAACACGGTTCAGGGACACGACCTTCTCGATATACTCGCTCTGTTCTCTTTCAAATCTAGGCATTTTAGTGGTTCCTCCCTCCGATTAAAACTTCAGGCCGCCCTCGCGGGCACCCTCGGCCAGAGCCTGGACACGGCCGTGGTACAGATAACCGCCACGGTCGAAGACCACGGTCTCGATGCCCTTGGCCTTGCAGCGCTCGGCCACCAGCTTGCCAACTGCGGTCGCAGCGGCCACGTTGCCGCCGTAACCCTCGATGGCCTTATCCAGGGAGGAAGCGGAAGCCAGGGTCACGCCGTTGACATCATCGATGACCTGGGCGTAGATGTTGGCTTCGCTGCGGAACACATTCAGACGCGGCATCTCAGGGGTGCCGGAGATCTTGGCGCGCACTCTCTTGTGGCGCTTCAG
>NZ_DAWBAJ010000041.1:0-17967 GCF_052306735.1 Dysosmobacter sp.
TGATCTTCGACGAGCCGGAGGCGGGCATCGACCTGTGGAGCTTCGCCCGGCTGACGGAGACCTTTGAGCAGATCCACGCCGCCGGCGGCGCTACCATGATCATCATCTCTCACCAGGAGCGCATCATCTCCCTGGCGGACGAGGTCATCGTAGTGGGCGACGGCGCCATCCGCCATCGCGGCAGCGCGCAGGAGATCCTGCCCCAGATTCTGGCGGACACCCTGGGCAGCTGCCCGGTACTCACCAACGGAGGTGAAACGAAATGATGGACAACCAGATCGATCAGGAGCTTCTGGAAAAGATCGCGGACATGCTGGGCAAGCCCGTGGGCGCCTTCAACATCCGCAAGGACTGCGGCTGTGACGGCCGTCAGAGCACCGAGCACATCAAGATCGACAACCGGACTGACGGCAAGAGCGGCATTGATATCCGCATCCTGGACGGCACGGTGGGCGAGACCTGCCACATTCCCGTCATCATCACCAAGCCCGGCATCCAGGAGACGGTGTACAACGACTTCTACATTGGGGAAAACTGCGACGTGGAGATCGTGGCCGGCTGCGGCATCCACAACTGCGGCGACCAGGAGTCCCGCCATGACGGCGTCCACACCTTCCATGTGGGCAAGAACTCCCGGGTGCACTACACGGAAAAGCACTACGGCGAGGGCGACGGCAAGGGCGGCAAGATCATGAACCCCCAGACTGTGGTGTACCTGGACGAGGGTGCCACCATTCAGATGGATACCACCCAGATCCGGGGTGTGGACTCCACCAAGCGCTACACCAAGATCGTCTGCGGCAAGGGCGCCGAGGCCGTGGTCACCGAACGGTTGCTGACCCACGGGGAGCAGATCGCCGAAAGCGACATGGAAATCGTGCTGGACGGCGAGGACGCCAAGGGCCGGGTCATCTCCCGCTCCGTGGCGCAGGACACCTCCTCCCAGGTGTTCTATCCCCGGATGGTGGGCAACGCCAAGTGCTTCGGCCATGTGCAGTGCGACTCCATCATCATGGGCTCTGCCAAGATCCGCTCCATCCCGGAGATCACCGCCAACTGCACCGAGGCCCAGCTGATCCACGAGGCGGCCATCGGCAAGATCGCCGGCGACCAGCTTCTGAAGCTGGAGACCCTGGGCCTGACCGAGGAGGAGGCCGAGGACTGCATCCTCAAGGGCTTCCTGGCCTGACAAGCCCCTTTTTCAAGACAAACAGCCAAGCGGCACGGCGTGTATACGCCGTGCCGCTTCTTTGTAAGCCGCCTCGGTATTTTTTTATTCTTAGTACTTGACAATACATAGTAGCTGGTATAGTATAGCTGTCAAAGGGGGGAGGTTATGAACGCACAGTTCAAAAAGGGCGTACTGGAGCTGATCGTGCTGGAATCCGTGCGAAAACGGGATATGTACGGCTATGAACTGGTTGCCGAAGTATCAAAAGTCGTGGATGTGAACGAGGGCACCATCTATCCCCTGCTCAAACGGCTGACCAACGAGCACTATTTTGAAACGTATCTGCGGGAGTCCTCCGAGGGACCACCTAGAAAGTACTATCACCTGACCGCCGCCGGTATTCTCTACCGGGATTCCCTGGAAGCAGAGTGGCTGCGCTTTTCGCAGCAAGTGAACGTGTTTTTGAAGGAGCATCAGGAATGAACAAGCAGGACTTCTTACAGGAACTGCAGTCCCGCATCCGCATTCTGGAGGAGGCGGAGCAGCAGGATATTTTGGCAGAATACGCGCAGCACATCGATCTGCGGATAGCAGGCGGGCTCTCCGAAGAGGAGGCCATCCAGGACTTTGGAGATCCGGGCCAGCTGGCCGCGGAGATCCTGGAGGCATACCATGTGGACCCCAGCCGTCTCAGTACACCGGCGCAGCCCAAGCAGGCCGCCCAGGCCCTGCGGCGGTCCGCCGCCGGGATCCGGGACCGGTTCTGCCGCCTGGGACACAGCATCTCGGAGGGGCTTCGCCGCTGCGGCCGCGGCATCGCCGCCTGGTGGCGGCGGAGAGGTCAGCAGCTGAAATCACTGACACACCGTACACATTGCCCCAAGGACACCAACAAGGAGGCATCTTCCATGTCACACGCTCCCCGCTCCCACGCCGTGCTCCTGCACATCAAACAGGCAGGCCGCTGGCTGAGCCGTCTCCTGGCGGCACTGGCGCACCTGGCCTGGAATCTGCTGATGCTTCTGGTGATCCTCCCCTTCGCGGGAGCGGGACTGCTGGCGCTGCTGTTCATTGGTCTTCTTGCAGTCCTGCTGGTTCAGGGATACCCCCTGGCAGGTCCTCTGCTGTGCGGTATCGGCCTGGTCCTGTGCTGTGCCGCCCTGGTAGGACTGTGCGCGACACTGTTCCACCGCCGCCGGACTGTGAATGACCAGGGAGAAGCGCCCGCAGCATGCACTTCTGATCCGGAAGAGGAGGGACTCATCCATGCGTAAAACTCGATTGATCCTGTTGGGCATCCTGTGCTCTGGTTTGCTGCTGTGCGGCATCGGCGCAGGGGTCACGCTGGCGGAAGTCTCCTCCTTCTCGTACAGCGGACGCCAGCTGATCCAGCCCATGGAAAACCGCACGCAGACCCTTACGGTTTCCCTGGAATCTTCCAACAGTACCGTCCAGCTCCAGAATTATCTGGACGTCTATGATTCCGACGTCCGCCTGGAGGATGTCTGCCGCCTGGAAAGCAGCGACACCGTCGCCCCCGGCACGCTTGAGCTGGAGGCCTCCTACGACACCGCCGGGCCGGAGATCAACATATGGAATGACTACTGGCCGGAGGAAAACATGGAGCTGCTCCATTTGGGATGGTACTCCGGCGATGAGCTGGCGATGCTCCTTAGCTGCAAGGACCAGATCCTCTCGGACATCCGGAATCACCAGCTGGGAACGTATCTGCCCGTGCAGATAAATGAGATCGTCATCACGGCCAATCCTGCCGACGTCGGCCGGATCCTTCTTCCATAATCCAACGATCCGCGGGGCGCACAAGGGCTCCCCGCGGATCGGTTCATTTTGCCGCCGCCCTTGTATTTGCGCAGGATCCATGCTAAAGTAGGCACCATGGAAACATATGAACTGATCCGCTCCCGCCGGAAAACGCTGGCGCTGGAGATTACCCGGGACTGCCGGGTGGTGGTGCGGGCCCCCCTGCGGGCGTCCCGCAGCCAAATCGATATCTTTGTCCGCGCCCATGCGGACTGGATCGCCAAACACCTGGAGGCCCAGCGCCGCCGGGCGCAGCTGGCACCTCCCGCCCCCTCCCCGGAGGAGCTGACGGAGCTGAAAAGGCGGGCCCGGGCGGTGTTGGAACCCCGGGTGGCCTACTGGAGCGGCGTCACGGGCCTGGTACCCACCGGAATGCGGATTACCGCCGCCCGCACCCACTACGGCAGCTGCAGCGGAAAAAACAGCCTCTCCTTCTCCTGTTTTCTGGCCAACTACCCGCCCCAGGCCATCGACCTGGTAGTGGTCCATGAGCTGTGCCACATCCGGGTGAAGAACCACGGCCCCGGCTTCTACGCCCTGCTGGAGCAATACCTGCCGGATTACCGGGAACGCAAGCAGCTGCTGCGCCGTCCCAACATGCCGGAACCTTAAAAAAACGTCCCCCGGAGTTTCTTTCTCCGGAGGACGCTTTTCACATATTATGAAGTCTCATCCCAGCAGCAATGCCACGCCCCACAAAATAGCCAGGCCCAGCACATTCCCCACGGTGAACACCGCCAGGAACCGTCCCGGCCGGGCACCGGGCCAGCGCAGGTACGCCTTGAGGGTGATGAGGCTGGCCAGGGAGGCGATGGGGGTACCCAGGCCGCCGATGTCCACGCCGATCAGCAGTTCCCGCCAGTTATCCGTAAAGCCGGAGAGCAGCACCGCCGCCGGCACATTGCTGATGATCTGGCTGGTGAGGACGGAGGTAGCCAGGGTGCTGGCAGAGAGCAGGCTCTGCAGAGCCTCCCGCACCGCTTCCACCCGGCCCAGGTTTCCGGAGACGACAAAGAAACAAACAAAGGTAGCCAGCAGGCTCACATCCAGCTGCCGCAGCCGCTGCCGGTCTGCCGCAGCCAGGACCGCCAGCACGATCACCGTCAGCACGCCGTAGGGCAATACACGGAACACTGTCATAAGGCACAGCAAGAACAGCACGCCGTACATCCCCAGCTTCTTGGGGCTCTCGATGGTCTGGGCCGCCATGTTGGGCGTTTCCAGCGCGCCGGGCAGCACCGGCACCGCCGCCACGGTCAATCCCACCAGGCTCACAATGGTCAGTGGCAGCAGCACGGTAAAAAAGTCTCCGGCGGAGAGACCATAGGCCCCGTAGAGATACAGGTTCTGGGGATTGCCCACGGGGGTCGCCATGCTGCCCAGGTTGGCAGCCATGGTCTGCAGCACCAGCACCGGCACCGCCGAGTGGGGACAGTCCAGCTGTTCCAGCAGCAGCAGCGTGAAAGGCACAAAGGTGATGAGGGCCACATCATTTGTCACCAGCATGGAGGTAAAAAAGGGCAACAGCACCAGCGTCACCCCCAGCCGCCGGGGGCCTCCGCAGCGCCGCAGCAATGCCGCAGCCAGCCACCGGAATGCCCCGCAGGACTGGAAGCCCGCCACCACTGCCATCAGGCACAGCAGCAGGCACAGCACCCGCAAATCGATATAGCCCCAGTACGCGCTGTCCGGCGGTACGGCCAGCATGGTCAGCACGGCACACACCGCCGCCACACACAGGACTGTCTCCCGTTTGAAAAAGCTCCGCAGGCGGGCTCTCATAACGCCTCTCCTCCCCGGTCTGAAAAAATCCGGCTACTACCATACCACAGCCTGGATTCTTTTGCAAGATTTTAACAGTCCGGCCAAGGAGAATTTTCCACAATCCGCCTGCGGCATGTGTAAAAATCCCCCCGGATGATCTATCCGGGGGGATTGCTGATCTGTTAAAAGCTCACTCGCCCATGGGAGCACCGCACTGGGGGCAGAACTTGCTGTCGGACTGGGCGCCGCAGATGGGGCAGGTCTTCATCAGCGGAACCTCTACCACCACTTCCGGATCGTCGCTGTCCCAAGAGGGCTTGCTGGCCTCCAGATCGGCGATGCGGGCCTTGGAGGCGTTCACCGCTTCCACCAGATCCCGCACAGCGTCGGGGATCTCGCCCTCGTACTCGCTGACGAACCACTCGCCGATGGTGCGGTAGTTCTTATCCATCTCACGCTGCTCGCCGGCAATGGCCACGCTGATCTTGGTCAGCTCCGCGGCATCCTTAGCTTTGTCAGCCGCCACAGAGGCCACGTCCCGGGCCTTATCCGCCGCCACATAGGCTACATCCCGTGCCTTTTTGCCCAGTTCATCAAAAAATGCCATATTGGTTACCCCTTTCATCTTGGTGCAAAGCCGTCTTTTGGTTTCCTGTTATTTCCATTTCCTTCCTCTAATTGCTAACAGTATAGCGTACTTTACCCGGAAACGCAACCGCTTTCCCCGGGAATTTACACATCGTTTTCAATCCAGTTCCGGGCCCGGGAAACCGCCCGGCGCCACTGGGCGCAGTCCGCCGCACACGCATCCGCGTCCCGCTGGGGCAAAAACACGTGCTGGCTGCGGCGCAGGCCCTCCAGCTCACCAAGATCACGCCACACTCCGGCGCACAGTCCCGCCAGGGCCGCTGCGCCGAAGGCGGTGGTTTCCACCTGGGCGGGGCGGTCCACCGGCAGCCGCAGCAGATCCGCCTGGGTCTGCATCATGATATCGCTGACAGAGGCTCCGCCGTCCACCCGCAGGGCAGTGATGGGGCAGGGTGCATCCGCCTGCATGGCCTCCATGAGATCCGCCACCTGATAGGCGATGGAATCCAGTACCGCCCGGGCAATGTGGGCCCGGGTGGTGCCCCGGGTAATGCCCACGATGGTACCCCGGGCGTACATGTCCCAATAGGGGGCGCCAAGGCCCGTGAAAGCAGGTACGATAAAAACGCCCCCTGCATCCGGCACGCTCTCCGCCAGTCGGTCGCACTCCGGCGCGCTGGAGATGAGCCCCAGTTCGTCCCGCAGCCACTGGATGGTGCTGCCAGCATTGAAGACACTGCCCTCCAGGGCATAGGTGGTAGTTCCTCCCAGGCTCCAGGCCACAGACGTCACCAGCCCCGCGCCTGAGCGCACCGGGGTCTGCCCCACGTTCATCAGGGTAAAACAACCGGTGCCGTAGGTGTTTTTTGCCTGGCCCGGGGTGAAGCAGGCCTGTCCGAACAGCGCCGCCGGCTGGTCGCCGGCGCTGCCGCAGATGGGGATGCCCGCAAGATCCTCCAGCCCCGGGATCCCCGGAGCTACCCGGCCGTACTCCCGGCAGTTGGATACCGGCTCCGGCAGCAGCGACATGGGGATCTCCAGCGCCCCACACAGCTCTGCGTCCCATTGGAGGGTGTGGATATTGAAGAGCATGGTGCGGGAGGCGTTGGAGTAGTCCGTCACATGGGCAGCACCACGGGTGAGGTTCCAGATGAGCCAGGAGTCTACCGTTCCGGCACACAGCTCTCCCCGCTCCGCCCGCTGCCGCAGCCCCGGCACATGATCCAGCATCCAGCGGATCTTGGTCCCGGAGAAATAGGCGTCGATCAGCAGTCCCGTCCGCTCCGTCACCGTCTCCCCCAGGCCGTCGGCCTTCAGCCGGTCACAGATGCCCGCCGTGCGGCGGCACTGCCAGACGATGGCGTTGTGCACCGGCTCGCCGGTACGGCGGTCCCAGAGGATCGTGGTCTCCCGCTGGTTGGTGATGCCGATGGCGGCGATCTGCTTGGGGTCGATGTGGGCGCTGTCCACCACCTCCGCCAGGGCCCGGCGCTCCGTGGCCCAGATCTCCATGGGATCGTGCTCCACCCAGCCGGGCTGGGGGTAGATCTGCCGGAAGGGATACTGGGCCCGGGCGACGATTTCAGCGGAGCGGTTGAACAAGATGGCGCGGGAACTGGTGGTACCCTGGTCCAGGGCGACGACAAAACTTTCCATATGCCCTCCTCTGGCATTTTCCGCCAAACTGTGTTATTCTGACAACAAGGCCGTTTCCGCCTGCGGGGCGGCGCGAAAAACGCCCGGTATTTGTTGGGCACCAGTATATCACAAGAAGGCGTGATTTGCCATGACCAGAAATAAATTTAGCTTCCTCTCCTCCGACGCCAAGACCTCCATCCACGGTGAGCTGTGGCTGCCGGAGAGTCCGGTCCGGGCCGTGGTGCAGATCGCCCACGGCGTGTCGGAATACATCCTGCGCTATGAGCCTCTGGCCGCATATCTGACAGAGCGGGGCATCGCCGTGGTGGGCAACGACCACCTGGGCCACGGCTCCTCCGTGGCGCCTGGAGCGCCCCGGCTGTACTTCGGCCCCAAGGGCAGCTGGATGCACGTGGTGGAGGATCTTTACACCCTGCGCTCTCAGGTGGGCCGTCAGGCGCCCGACGTCCCCTGGTTTCTGCTGGGCCACTCCATGGGCTCCTTTCTGGCCAGGACCTATCTCATCCGCTACCCCGGCACCGTCTCCGGTGCCGTACTGGTGGGAACGGGGCAGATGTCCCCTGCCCTGATCGCCGGCGGCCGGGCCATCGCCGCCCGGGAGGCCCGGCGTGTGGGGGAGACCCACTCCAGCCCCCTGGTGGGACAGCTGGCCTTTGGGGCATACAACAAACGCTTCGCCCCCAACCGCACCGCCTTTGACTGGATCTCCCTGGATCCCGGCAATGTGGACCGGTACTTGGCAGACCCCATGTGCGGAGAAGATCCCTCCACGGGACTGTTCCGGGAAATGCTCTGGGGCATCTCCTACATCACCCGTCCAGCCAACCTGCGCCGGATGAACGCCAACACCCCCGTGCTGTTCCTCTCCGGTGCCATGGATCCCGTAGGGGATTGTGGAAAGGGCGTCCGCCGGGCGTACCGCAGCTTCCAGAAAGCCGGTGTGCGGGATGTATCCATGAAGCTCTATCCGGATCTGCGCCATGAGATCTTCAACGAGGCCTGCCGGGAAGACGTTTACAACGACCTGTACCAGTGGCTCAGCCGCTATCTCGCTGAGAAAGGAGAACCGTGCCCCACATGAATCCCACCCGTACACAGCGCTATTATCACGCGTGTCTGGCCGCCCGGACTGCCGCTTTCGCAGTGGTGCTGGCAGGCGCTCTTTTGGTGCCGGACCGCTTTGACCGGGATCTGGCCGACGGCTTCCGGATCCTCTCCCCCTTGAGCATCCTGTGGCTTTTGCTGATGGTCTCCATGGTCTTCCGGCTCTTTCCCTCCAAAGTGGAGAGCCTGGGCTGCCAGAAGGAGTTTGCCCGGCGCTACCGTCCCACCGGCCGCGCCGTGCCTCCCCAGGACATCCGGCAGGCCAATCGGGGTGCCCTGATCGTGGCTCTGGTGTGGATCGCTTTCAACGCCGTCTTCTTTCTGGGGCATGCCAAGGGATGGCTTACGGATCGCTTCCTGGTATGTCTGGCAGGATTCTACGGGATGAGCGACATCATTTGCATTCTTTTCTTCTGTCCCTTCCAGTCCTGGATGATGCACAACCGCTGCTGCACCACCTGCCGCATCTATGACTGGGATTATCTAATGCTCTGTACTCCCCTGCTGGCTCTGCAAAATGCCATGGCCCTTTCCGCCTGTCTCCTGGCCGCCGTTATTTTTGTGCGCTGGGAAGTGACGCTTTTGCGCCATCCGGAGCGTTTTTTTGAAGCCAGCAACGACGCCCTCCGCTGTGCCGCCTGCCAGGAACACCTGTGCCAGCAAAAACGGGCACTGGCTGCCCACGGCCGTTCCCGCCGTCCTCATACGGAGCACTGAAACGCCCGGCTAAGGAGTCAGCCGCAGCACTTCCGGATCTCGGGCCAGGTACAAAAGGCGGACTGAGACCGCTCCGTCTGCCGCCAAAATCAGCAGCGCGGCATAGGTGGCCCAAGGCGGAACCGCCGTCGTCCACTGCCGGGCCAAAGGCTGGAACCAGGGCAGCCATGCCGCCAGCAGCACTCCCCAGGCCAGGGAAAACGGGACACACACCCGTCCCCGCAGGTTTCCCCAGACACCGGAGTAGTCCCAAAACCGGACCCCCAGGAGCCGGTCATAGAGAACATGCACCCCGTACTCCACGGCGGTGGCGGTGAGCCCGCCCCAGAACGCCAGCTCTGCCGGATTGTCCACCAGCTTCTCCGGCAGGGCCAGCACCGCCAGAACCCCCAGCCCATACACCGGGCACAGCGGCAGCAAAAGAAAACACTTTCGGGTCTGCCGGGGTGAGCCGGAGAGGGCCGCAAATCCTTTTTCCAGCAGGTATCCCAAAAAACTATACAGCAGGAATTGCCAAAACCACGCCTGCATCCCATTCCTCCTTCTCCGGCAGTGTGTCCCGCCGGAGATTTTTTCATGCAGCCGATTGCGAAGGCGCCGCTTTCATGCTAGACTAAGCTTCATGGAAGGAGGTGCGCCTGTGGATCAATGGGAAGCACTGCGGCAGGATTGCCTGCGCTGCCAGGGCTGCGCCCTGGCCCAAACCCGCACCAATGTGGTCTTTGGCGACGGTGCCCAGGATGCGGAGATCCTGCTGGTGGGTGAAGGACCGGGCCAGCATGAGGATGAGCAGGGCATCCCCTTTGTGGGCAAGGCCGGGATGCTGCTGGACGACATGCTGGAGATCATCGGATTGGACCGTACCAAGGTGTATATCGCCAACATCGTCAAGTGCCGTCCCCCGGGGAACCGGGATCCCCTGAACGTGGAACAGGATGCCTGTATCGGTTTCCTGCGGCGGCAGACGGCGCTGCTGCGCCCCAAAATCATCGTCTGCTTGGGCCGCATTGCCGCCAAGGTCATCATCAAGGAAGATTTCAAGATCACTGCCGAACACGGACAGTGGTTTGAACGCAAGGGTGTGCAGATGACTGCCATCTATCACCCGGCGGCACTGCTGCGGGACGTGGGCAAGCGGCCGGAGACCTTTGAAGACCTCAAGTCTATCCAGGCCAAGATCCGGGAGGTCTGCACCCACACGGAGATCTGAAAAACGGCAGGAGCCGGGAGCATCCCGGCTCCTGCCTTCGCCTTCTATTGTAAACCAATAAATTTATACGGGTTGACATCTCGAGATTCCCATGCTATACTTCCATACAGTTTTCCATGAAAGGAGTATTTTCCATGTCAACCGCCGCCTCCCGCCATCATCTGCGGACGCTGGATCTTGCATATATCGCCCTCTTTGCCGGGCTCATCGCGGTGTGCGCCTGGATTACCGTCCCCGCCGCGGTACCCTTTACCATGCAGACTTTCGGGATCTGCACAGCCCTCTTTGTTCTGGGAGGCCGGCGGGGCACCTGGGCCGTGGGGGTTTACCTTCTGCTGGGCTTTGTAGGGCTGCCTGTGTTTTCCGGATTTCAGGGCGGGCCCGGAACCCTGCTGGGTACCACCGGCGGTTATATTCTGGGCTTTTTCGCCATGGCGGCAGTGTACTGGCTGATGACTGCTTGGCTGGGAGAACGGCTCCCGGTCTCCATCCTGGCCATGGTGCTGGGACTGCTGGTCTGTTACATTTTCGGCACCATCTGGTTCATGGTACTCTACGCCCGGAACTCCGGCCCCATCGGTCTTGCCACCGCCCTGGGATGGTGCGTATTCCCCTTTGTGATCCCGGATCTCGCCAAACTGGCTCTGGCGGCACTGCTGGCCCGCCGGGTCTCCCGGTTCCTGCGATGAAAAAACGCCCCGGCCTGCGTCAACAGGCCGGGGTATTTATGTTTCAGGGATCACTGCCGCCTTTTTGACACACCTCCAGATAATACCGGGACTGTTCCAAATCCAAGGACACCTCCGTGATCCCGTTCTCCAGGTCAAAGCCGAAATTCTGCCCCGTGATCCGGATGCCGCCGGTATTCTCCAAGGAGGCATTGGCAGCCGTAAAGGTCAGGTTGGAATCCAGGTCTATCGCCAAATCATAGCCGTACACCTTGGAATTCCCATATCCGTGATCCCGGCTGGCCGGCCGGATCATCTGCGCGGTGACTGTGACGCTGCCCCCCGCGGGAATGGTAACTTCCGCCGCCGTGTACCACACCCGGTTCATCCAGCCTGTCCGGCTCAAAAGGTTCTCCAGATCCTCTCCCGGCCAGCCGGTAAGCTCCATGGCCCGGCCGGGCCCCGGGAAGGAAGCAGTGAGATCCCGGCAAAAGAGGGTATAAAAGTCCTGGAAGGAGCAGATTTGCTTCAGATCCTCCTGCTGTCCGTAAAACGCCAGGGCCAGCGGCTCCAGGATCTCCTCCAGCGTCATCTCCTGCCGGGTGACATCCGCAGTTACTTCCAGATCCTCCTGGGGCTCCCGCCCCAGCTTGCTGTACGCCTGTACCGGACCGATCCCCGGATCCTCTCCCAGGAAAATCAGACAGTGGGGCGTATCCTCCCGGTCCTCCGAAATTGGAAATCCGATCTCCATCTCACCGGGCTCATCCTGCGCCAAGGATCCGAAGCCATAAGCCAGCAGGGACGTCCGGTCCGGGTCGATATGGAGGCGGATGCCCGCGCTTGGATTTCCGCTCTCCCCGGCAGTCACCCGGGCATAATCAACTGTATAGACGCTCACCTGCTGGGCCAGCAGGTTCTGCACCGTATCAGGCAGGGGCGAAACGGCCTCTTTGAGATACCCGCCGCCGGAGAGCAGAGCCTCATAGTCCGCCCACTCACTCACCGAATCCGTCCTGCTGCCGGGAAACACTTGTGTCCGGACAGCGGCACCATCCACATTCAGGGTAGGCAGCGGATACTGCGTCAGATCCAGCAGGGAAACAGCTGCGGGATACAGCACCGTCACCGTCCGGTCCTCGCCGCCGTGGTTGGTGAGCACCGTCTCATCCGTCACCTGGACGTCCGCAGATAATGAGGCGGAGGAAGTCTCCTCCATGGGGGGCGCCGCGAACCCGGTAAAATCCCAGGTCACCCGCCGGACGGCATCTACCTGCTCCGCCGGCTCCGCCAGTGTCAGGGGAAGCACCGGCCCGGCGTAAAAATCGAAAACGTCCCCCGAGACATGCTCTTCCCGGCTGCCGGTACCACCCATGGACAATGAGCCGTTTCCCAGCAGCCGAAAGGCGCCCGCCACCACGATTGCCGCGCAGGCCGCCAGAGCCGCCCAGCGCTTCCAATGGATGGGGGGATTCTGTTCCAGCCGCCGGGCTGCATCCTGAGAGGCCGTCAGGTACTGGTCCTCCACCAGGTCCAGCATCCGGTCCAAATCCCGCTCTCTCATACCGTGACTCCCTCCCGCACCAGGTGGGCCCGGAACTTTTTGCGCAGCCGGTGGAGCCGGGCGGTCACCTTGCTCTCAGACCATCCGGTGCGCTTGGCGATGGTTCCCACTGTGTCAAAGTACCAGTAACGCCACAGGAAGAGATTCCGTCCCGTGGCATCCAGCGTCCCCAAAAAGCTGTTGATGATCTGGGCCAGCGCCACCTCCTCCAGGGGCTCCTCGTCAAATACCGCCACTTGGTGCAGCTCCTCCAGGGCCTGGGTAGCATCCACGTTCCGCTTGGCAGCATGGAGATAGTCGCTGCGGTCCAGGGCCACATTTCGGGTAATGCGGCATAAGAAGGCCCGGAACGCCGAGGGCCGCTGGGGCGGTACTGTATTCCACACCCCCAGATAGGCATCGTTGACGCATTCCTCGGCATCCGCGTATACCCGCAGGATATTCCGGGCGATGCGCAGGCACAGCCGCCCGTATTTGGTATCCGTCTCCCAAATGGCGGACTCATCCCGCTGCCAGTACAGCTCCACGATCTGGGCATCTTCCATGCTTTCACCCCTTTTGCGCCTCTCGTCCTTTCCTCTTACCCATATAGACGGAATTCCCGGGGCGCACCTTGCACTGCCGGAAAAATTTTTAGAAAAAAGCGGAGCAGATGCTCCGCTTTTTAAAAGGTCAGACGCATATCGTACCAGACGGCGCCGCCGTGGGTAGAGGCGGACACCCCCTCGCTGCGGTAGCCGAAGGTCTCGTAGTAGTGTACCAGACGATCCTTGCAGGTGAGAACGCAGCCCTTGCGGCCCTGGGAGCGGGCATCGGCGATCACCTGCCGCATCACTTCTCCCGCCAGGCCCCGGCGGCGGTACTCCGGCAGGGTGTTTACACCGAAGACCATCTGCCAGGCGCCGCGCTCATTATGGAAGGCGGCATCGGCAAACATCTCGTCCCGGATGGTGGGCTCGTCGCTGACCAGACCGTTGATGAAGCTCACCAGGCGGCCGTCCTCCTCCAGCAGCCAGAAGTGGTTGGGGTAGACCGCCAGGCGGGCCGCGAACTCGTCCCGTGTGGCAGCCTCGGCCGCCGGGAAACAGGCGGCCTCCACCGCCGTGACGGCATCCAGATCATCCATGGTAGCAGTGCGGATATGCATGGAAAAACGCTCCTCTTATTTTAAATATTGATAGGCCAGCAGCAGCCGGGCAGTGGAATTGAACATGTTCTCAAACCCATAGGGCTGGTCTGCAGCAAAGCGCAGGGCATCCCGCTCCTGGAGCTGCAGCTGCTCTCCCTGGGCCGTGACCTGCACCGTACCGGAGAGCACCGTGGCGTGGCACACGCAGCCCGGTACCGACACCTCCGGGCAATATTTGCCGCTGATGTACAGATCCAGGAAAAAGGTCTCCTGCCGGGTCACCTCGTCATAGGGGAAGGAAGGCCGCAGCAGCACCTTGCCTCCGTCCAGCCGGGCAGGCTTGTTGTCCAGCTCCCGGCTGAGGAGAAAGGCCTCGAACCCGTCGTTTTCCATCAGCACCTGGGCAGGCACCTTCAGCGCTGTGGCGATCTTGCCCAGAATGGCCACAGAGGGATTGGCCTCCCCCCGCTCGATCTGGCCCAGCATGCTGCGGGAGACCCCCGCCAGTTCCGCCGTGCGCTCCATGCTGAGTTTTTTGGTCTTCCGGATGCGCTTGATGTTTTCCGCCACTGCCCGGTTCAGTTCCATCTTCGTCTCTCCTCCGGCAAATCGGCCATTATATTGAAAATTTTCTCTCTTATAGTATCCGAGCCGCAGAATTTTGTCAAGCGTTGTCGATTCAGGCAGAACAAAGCGCGGCGGATTTCCGCCGCGCTTTGTTTGCGTCTGCCTTTATACGTGCCGCCAGCTGGCGCCGCCCTTGGTATCGGTGATCTCAATCCCCTGGGCCTTGAGTTCGTCCCGGATCCGGTCCGCCTCGGCAAAGTTCTTGGCCTTCTTGGCCTCGTAGCGCTGCATCACCAGCGCGTCGATGGCGGGATCCCCCTCGCCGGTGACGGTGTAGTCACCCGCCGCCGCGGTCGTCTGAGCAGCCGCCTGCTGACGCAGCTCCGCCGCCTTTTCCAGGAGGCGCAGCCCCAGCACCGTATCAAAGCTCCCCAGCAGCGCCAGCTTGGTGGCATCGTTGGTGTCGGCCTTGAGGACATCGTAGAGAGCGGTGATGCCCATGGAGGTGTTGAGATCGTTGTCCATTACCTGGCGGAACTTGGCGGAATACGCCTCCACCACTGCCTGGTCCACGGGAGTGCCGTCATCCTTCAGGGCAGCCACCCGCTTGAGGAGTTTGGTGTAGGCACCCTGGGCATTGTCCAGATTCTCCCAGGTGAACACCAGGCTCTTGCGGTAGTGGCTCTGGAGGCAGAAGAACCGGTAAGCCAGGGGATCGTAGCCCTTTTCCTCCAGCAGGGAGACCGTCAGGAACTCACCCTTGGACTTGCTCATCTTACCGTGGGCGGTGTTCAGGTGCAGCACGTGCATCCAGTAATTGCACCAGTGATGCCCCAGATAAGCCTCCGACTGGGCGATCTCGTTGGTGTGGTGGGGGAAGGCGTTGTCGATGCCGCCGCAGTGGATGTCCAGGTCCTCGCCCAGGTGCTTCATGGAGATGCCGGAGCACTCGATATGCCAGCCGGGATAGCCCACGCCCCAGGGAGAATCCCACTTGAGGGCCTGATCTTCAAACTTGGACTTGGTGAACCAGAGGACGAAGTCGTTCTTGTTGCGCTTGTTGGTGTCCTCCTCCACGCCCTCCCGGACGCCCACCGCCAGATCATCGGCGTCGTGGTCGTTGAAGATATAGTAGCGCTCCAGCTTGGAGGTATCGAAATAGATATTGCCGCCGGCGGCATAGGCGTAGCCGGTATCCATCAGTTTGGAGATGATCTTGATATACTCATCGATGCAATTTGTTGCGGGCTCCACCACGTCGGGCCGCTTGATGTTGAGCTTACGGCAATCCTCAAAGAAGGCGTCGGTGTAGAACTTGGCGATCTCCATGACGGTCTTGTGCTCCCGATGCGCGCCCTTGAGCATCTTGTCCTCGCCGGTATCGGCATCGGAGGTCAGGTGCCCCACGTCGGTGATGTTCATGACCCGCTTGACGTTGTAGCCCAGGTAACGCAGGTACTTCTCCAACACATCCTCCATGATGTAGGAGCGCAGGTTACCGATGTGGGCGTAGTGATAGACCGTCGGGCCGCAGGTGTACATCTTTACGATGTCCGGGTGGTTGGGAACGAATTCCTCTTTTTTATGGCTGGCGGAGTTATATAAATACATAATCAGGCAGACCTCTCTTTCGCAGAATGTTCATTGGATAGTTGTTTGAGCTCTTGCTCCAGTTTTTCGATCCGCTGGGTCAGGGCGCTCATCTCCCGCACCACCGGGTCTTCCATGTGGATCTGATCCACATCGTCCGCATAGTAGACGGGCTTGCCCTGGACCCGGACGATCCGGGCGGGAACGCCCACGGCGGTGCATCCCGGCGGTACCTCCCGCAGTACCACCGCACCGGCGGCAATGCGGGCATTGTCCCCCACCTTGAAGGGGCCCAGCACCCGGGCACCGGAACCTACCAGCACATTATTCCCCAATGTGGGGTGGCGCTTTCCCTGATCCTTGCCGGTGCCCCCCAGGGTAACACCCTGGTAGAGCAGGCAGTCATCACCAATCTCGGCGGTCTCACCGATGACGATGCCCATGCCGTGGTCGATGACCAGGCGGTGGCCGATGGTGGCGCCGGGATGGATCTCAATGCCGGTCCAGAACCGGCTCCACTGGGACACAAAACGGGCCGGCAGGAACAGCCGGTGCTGATAGAGCCAGTGGGCCAGACGGTGGTAGAGGATGGCATGTACGCCGGGATAGAGGAGGAAAACCTCCAGCTTGCTGCGGGCCGCAGGATCGCGGCGCTGGTAGGCGGAAAGCAATCCGCCCAGACGGGTCACTCGTTTTGCCATGAAAAAAACTCCTTGTGTCGAGCCGGGAGAAACAAAAAGCGCCTCCCGTACCACATAGTACGAGAGGCGACGAATCGCGGTTCCACTCTCTTTTATCACTCAAGGAAGCCGTTGACGCAGGCCAGGCGGAGGGCATCCACATCCCCCGCGCTCCCGGGCGCACTTTCCCAGCCGCCGCCGTAGGCACGCTTGCAGCCGGTGACGCGCCCTCTCTGTCCTTTGGTTTATGCCGGTACTCTTCCCGATCATCACGCTATTCAATTTACCTTAGCATATTAGCAGGATTTGTCCCAGGTGTCAAGTCCCCACCCAGGCGTGGTGGTTTTTTGCCCGCCCGCTGCCCCGTCCGGTGCCCAAATGCCTGGGCGGCAAGGGAAAGAAGCATCTTGTCAACGGACTGTTGACAAGATGCTCCCGGAAGTCGCTTGTCAAGCACCCAAAGATTTGATATGCTCTTTACAAGGAAAAAGGGGGGATTCCATGGAAGAGCTGAAGGATCGCATCACCGCGGCGCGCAAGCTGGCGGGACTTACCCAGGAACAGCTGGGGGAACTTCTTGGGGTCACCCGTCAGGCGGTGAGCAAGTGGGAGAGCGGGCAGACGGTGCCGGACGCCGTCACCGTGGCTCGGCTGTGCAAGGCACTGCACGTATCGGCGGACTATGTGCTGCTGGGCAAAGAGCCGGAGGAATCCGACGACCAGACACCCCCCGTCTACACACTGCCGGACACCTGTCCCTGCTGCGGCCGGGCTGTGGAGGGTTCCATCTGCCCCACCTGCGGCTATCCTTTGCCCACGATGCCGCCTCGCGGTCCACGTTACGCCCTGGTAGCCACCAGTCAGTACTATGCCAATGTGCATGCCGAACAAATGCTGATCCGCTACTGCGGTATGACCCGGGAGAAGGCCCAACAGGTACAGGCGAAGGGTTCCAGCGGCAAAGTGGTGCTGCGGCGGGATCTCACAGACACCGCCGCCCAGTATCTGACAGCCCATCTGAACCCCTATCTCTTTCCCTGGCTGCGTATTGTGGAAGATCATGGTGAGCCGGAGGACGTTCTCAAAAACGGCTCCAAAGGGATGGAATTGCCTCCACGGGATTCCCTACAGAGCAGCAGCAGCTTTTGGATCGTGGTAGCGGCCGTGGATGTGGTGGTACTCATGATTGCGGCCTTTTTCTATTTCTTTTGATACGGCATTGGTATCTTCTCACCCTCAGAAACCTTTTCTCTGCTGCAGCCCCTCTTGTTTTCAGATGCACAAAAAGCCGCGGGCATTGCCCGCGGCTTTTTCATCATTCTTTATGCAGAGGCGATGATGTCCTTGTTCTTGGCGAAGTACTCCACACCGGAGTAGAGGGTGGTGAGGGCGATGATCCACACGCAGATGGTATTCACCACGGGCGGGATGGGTAAAAACATCACCACGATGCACACCATGGTGGAGGCGGTCTTCACCTTGCCGGACCAGCCGGCGGCGATGACCCGCCCCTTGTCGGAGGCGATCATCCGCAGGCCGCTGACGGCAAACTCCCGGATGATAACGATCAGCAGCGCCCAGGCGGGCATCTGCCCGATCTCCACAAACCACAGCATGGCCGCTGTCACCAGCATCTTGTCCGCCAGGGGATCGGCAAACTTGCCGAAGTCTGTTACCAGATTGTACTTCCGGGCGATCTTGCCGTCCAGCATGTCCGTGAGGCTGGCGATGATGA
>NZ_DAWBAJ010000042.1:0-17424 GCF_052306735.1 Dysosmobacter sp.
TCACCATCGGGATCCTGATGATCCGGGGCAGCAAGGGCAGCAGCCAATTCCGCCTCTTCGGCGTCATGGCGGTGGTACTGGGAGCGGGAGACGCCTTCCATCTGATTCCCCGGGCATATGCTCTTTGTACCACGGGCCTTGAAAACTACACCGCCCTTCTGGGGTTGGGAAAGTGGATCACCTCCGTTACCATGACCATTTTTTATATGCTGCTCTACTATGTCTGGCGGCAGCGGTATCGCGTCAAGGGGCAGAGCGGTCTGACCATCGCCGTGTATGTTCTGGCCGGACTGCGCATCCTGCTGTGCATGATGCCCCAGAATCAGTGGTTCAGTGCCGATGCGCCCCTCTCCTGGGGGATCTACCGCAACATTCCCTTCGCCTTGCTGGGGCTAGTGGTGATCGTGCTGTTTTACCGCAGCGCCAAAGAGCAGGGTGACCGGGCGTTCCGGTGGATGTGGCTGACCATCGTGCTGAGCTTTGGCTTTTATATCCCGGTGGTGCTGTGGGCGGATGTGATGCCCATGATCGGCATGCTGATGATCCCCAAGACCTGCGCCTATGTGTGGACGGTTCTCATCGGATATTTTGCCATGAAGCGGGAATGCAGCTGAAGGCGTTTTTTCTGGTAGTGCCTGCGCCGGAGAAGAATTTTCCCTTTCTCGGTCCCAAGACCGGACAGGGCCGGACATATCCTGCTGGGTGTGAGCCATGCCCGTTTTCTATCATTCGCCGTAAATAGGAAAGAGGATGGCGCGGTCCGCGCCATCCTCTTTCCTTATTCTTTCTGTGGTGCGTCTTCCGCCAAATACCGGTGAAAATCCTTCAGCATAGAGGCCAGCGTGATGCCCTCCATCGTCTCCCGAATGGAGTCTTCGATCTGGTGGTAGGGGCCAGAGAGCACCTTTTGGATGTTCCGGGCCACAGGACAGGGTCGCTGGCTGCAGGGATGGATGCCGATGAGGGAGGTGAGGCCCTGCGGCTCCAGAGCGCTGTAGACCTGATACAGCGTGATCTGCTCCGGCTCCCGACACAGCTCCGCTCCGCCGGTTCCTCGGGTCACAGAGATCAGCCCGGCCTTTTTCAATGCGCTGAGGATGTTCCGGATTACCACCGGATTGACCCCGGTAGATTGGGAGAGGAGGGTGCTGGTCACTTTGGCCACGCCCCGGGCTTCGTGAATGAAAATCAGGCAGTGGATAGCCACAGAACATTTCATACTCAACTGCATGGTTACACATCCTTTCCATTCTAATCCATTCTAAGGGGTACGGTTATATGATGTAACTGTTGACATTACAACATGCTAGTGGTAAGCTGTTAACACATGTAATATGAAGATTTACAACGATATTGTATAACGGTTTCCGCCAAAAAACAAGCATGATTCCAAATTGCCCGGCGGGAAAAGAAGCGACAGGAAATGAGGTCCGGCATGAAGGCAGTACAAATACAGCGCTATTCCAAGAACATTGATCCCGTGCTGCGGGAGATTCCAATTCCCAAGATCGCAGACACAGAAGTTTTGGTACGGGTGAAGGCGGCGGCGGTCAATCCGGTGGAGCTGCTGATTGCCACTGGAAGTGTGAGGTTGATCCAGGACTATTCCATGCCTCTGACCCTGGGAAACGAGTGTTCCGGCGTTGTGGAACAGGTGGGGGCGTCTGTCACGGAGTTTCAGGTGGGGGAGGCTGTCTATGCCCGCCTGCCAGTGAGGACGCTGGGGGGCTTTGCGGAGTACGTGTCTGTTCCTCAGAGTACCCTGGCCAAGATGCCTGCCGGCTGTGACTTCGCCGCTGCGGCGGCCATCCCCCTTACCGGGCTGACTGCCTGGCAGTGCCTCACAGAGGAACTGGAGGCAAAGGCAGGAGAGACGGTGCTCATTCCCGGCGGCTCCGGGAGCTTTGGAGAGATGGCGGTTCCTCTGGCCAAGGCTCTGGGGCTCCATGTGACGGTGTCCGGAAATGCCCGGGCGCAGGAGCGGTTCCTTGCCCTGGGCGCGGATCAATATCTGAATTATCGGAAGGAAAATTACTGGGAAGTTCTCCCCCCGGTGGATTATGTGATCGACACTCTGGGAGCAGGAGAGCTGGATCACGAACTGTCTGTTTTGAAGCCGGGCGGGCGGCTGGTAAGTTTGCGGATGGGCCCCAACAGGGCTTTTGCGGCAAAAAAGCAGTTCCCGGCTTGGAAAAGACTGCTGTTTTCCCTGGCTGGGGCCAGGTATGACAGCGCTGCCGGGAAACAGGGAAAGGAATACCGGTTCCTGTTTGTCCGGGAGGATGGGGCGCAGCTGCGGACCATAACCAAAATCGTGGAGCACAATGGCATCACGCCCCGGATCGATCTGCATGTTTTTACCCTGGAGACCGCCCGGGATGCCCTGCAACTGGTGGCAGAGGGGCATCCGGACGGAAAAGTGATCTTACAAATTTCCTAAGGAGGAACTGGAAAATGAAACTCTATGAAATAACCTTTAGCCCTATCGGTGGTACCCGAAAAGCTGCCGATCTGCTGACTGGGGCGTTGGACGGCGAACCCATTGCCGTGGATCTGACGGACAGCGGCGCCGACTTTTCCGCTGTGGTGCTTGCCCCGGAGGATGTGGCGGTCATCGCCGTGCCCTCCTACGGCGGCCGGGTACCGGGGACGGCGGTGGAGCGGCTTGTTACCATGAACGGCGGCGGCGCCCGGGCGGTGCTCCTGTGCGTGTATGGCAACCGGGCCTATGAGGACACCCTGGTGGAGCTGCAGGACGCCGCCAAACAGGCGGGCTTCCGGGTCATTGCAGCCGCGGCAGCCATTGCGGAGCACTCCATTGCCCACCGTTACGCCGCCGGACGGCCTGACGCAGAGGATGCAAAACAGCTGCAAGAATTTGCCGGCAAGATCCAGAAAAAACTGTCTGCCGGAGATGATGGGGAGCCCGAGATCCCCGGCAACCGGCCCTATAAGAAGGCGGGCGGCTCCGGCATGGTGCCCAAGCCCACCAAGGAATGTACCAACTGCGGATTATGCGCGGCGAAGTGCCCTGTGCAGGCCATTGACCCCAGTGACCCCAAGCGCACCGACAAGGATCGGTGTATTTCCTGTATGCGGTGCGTGTCCATCTGCCCCCAGTCGGCCCGGAAGGTCAGCTCTGTGATGTTGGCGGCAGTGGATGTGGCGCTGAAAAAGGTATGCTCGGAGCGGAAAGCCGGAGAGCTGTACATCTGACGGAAAATTGGAAAAGCCGGAGGCCATGCGTGGCCTCCGGCTTTTTTTACGTTCTGAAACAGCGTTACGCCGTCTCTGCTTTGTGACTTTGGGCGTAGTAGAAGAAATACTGCTGCATGATCCCGGCGGCATTGCCGTACCGGGCAAAGGGATTTTGCCCCTGATACTCTTTTTGGATGACCTTTTTGATCCAGGTATCCACTGGGGCGCAGGCTGTCCGGCCATAGGCGAACAGCGCCACGCAGTTGGCCACTTTTACCCCCACGCCCCTCACCGCTTCCAGGGCGGCGATCAGCTCCGCGTCGGGAAGGGCGGCGATTCCGGTGAGATCCAGTCGGCCGGAGAGCACCTGCTCCACCGCGTCGCAGAGATAGGGCGCCCGGTATCCGGCTTTGCAGGCAATGAAATCTTCCGGGCACGCATCCTTCATCTGCAAAGCCGTGGGAAAGGTGTAAAGTGTTTCCGTAGGGGCCTGGATTTTGGTGCCGTACCGCCGGCTCAGTGCCTCCACCACAGAGCGGATGGCCGGGATGCTTTTGCGCTGGGAGATGATGAAAGTAACCAGCATCTCCCAGGGATCCTGACGCAGGATCCGGATGCCTGCGCCGGCCTGGGCGGCCTGATCCAGGAAGGTGTCCTCCGCCGGAACGGCCTTGCGGATGTCCCGGTAGTTCCGGCTCAAATCGAAATAGGGCTTCCAGATGCTCTCCCAGGTATCCGGATCGCAGCTTACTTGGTAGGTTTCCTCTGACATTTTGCGGATGTACAGAACCTCACACCCGGTGAGGAAGCGGTAAGTGCCTCCCGGCAGCGGGGTGACCCGAAAACACTGGCCGCTGTCGGTGATTTTCTGCAGGTCAAATAAATCGGGGATGCGGACTTCCATGGGATTCTCCTTTCGGGCGTGATGGGGTCATTCCTCTTCCTCGCCAGAAGCAGACAGATTTTCCTGGAGCTGTTCCAGAAACAGCTCCATAGCGTGGGAAAAGATCTGGGATTTCTTCCATACCAGGTACATGCCCAATTCCAGTTTGGGCTTCAGAGGCCGGAAGCAGAGGCCGCTGCCGGTGGTGTTTACCAGCTTGTCCAGAGTAAAGGCATAGCCCATCCCCTCATCCACCATCAGCGATGCGTTGTAAATCAGGTTGTAAGTGGCCACGGTGTGAAGCTCTGAGGGTTCTTTCCTGAGCCAGCGGTACAACCCGCCTTTGCTGTCTACCTGGCGGGAGAAAATTAACGGTTTGTCCCACAGATCCCGGGGAGAAACAGTGTCCTTTTCCGCCAGGGGACTGCTGCGCTGCATCAATATGCCCCAGGTATCCTTCATGGGCAGCTCCATGTAGTGGTACTTTGCTTTATCTATGTCGCCCAAAAGGATCCCAAAGTCCAGCAGCCCCTTGTCCAGACGCTCGCACACGTCCACAGCGTCACCGCTGACGATATGGAAGCGGATGCCCGGATAGCTTGCCTGGATCCGGTGAGCGGTTCTGGCGATCTGCCGTACCCCGTCGGTCTCACCGGTGCCGATATAGAGATCCCCGCTGACAGGTTCGTCGGACTGGGCAATTTCTTTTTCCGTCCGGCCCACCAGGTCCAGGATTTCCTCCGCCCGTTTTCGCAGCAGCCTGCCGTCTTCCGTGAGGGTGATCTTCCGGTTGCCCCGGATCATCAGCTGTTTGCCCAGCTCTTCTTCCAGATCCCGCAGCTGGCGGGAGAGGGTGGGCTGGGTCAGGTGCAGGGATTGGGCCGCCGCCGAGATGTTCTGTTCCCTGGCCACTGCAAGAAAGTATTGCAGTACGCGCAATTCCATAAAGTCCACCTCCTGGCTCTTTTATTATAGCGAAACATAAACATAGATTTCAAGCATGGCTAAGCATTCTTTATAGGTATTTGTTATTAAATCCGGAGGGTGCTAAAATGAATTAGACACAAGAAAGAATCAGGAGAGTCAGATGAATTTAGAAGCATTTTTGGAACACCTGAACAGTGGGAAACCGGTTCAGGGCGGCAGTGAAGCCCACCGATTCATGCACGGCGTCAGCCAGGAGGCCTTGAGAATCACCGCGGAGATCAACGGCAGCTACCATACGCCGGAAGAGCTGCGCACACTCTTTTCCCAGCTGATCGGCCGACCGGTGGACGAGAGCTTTGCCCTGTTTCCGCCCTTCCACACCGACTGCGGCAAGAACATTCACATTGGAAAAAACGTATTTATCAACATGGGATGTAAATTCCAGGATCAGGGAGGCGTTTTCATTGAGGATGGCGTGCTCATCGGCCATAACGTGGTGTTGGCCACGCTGAATCACGCCATGTCTCCCCATGATCGCGGCACCATGGTTCCCGCCCCTATCCATATTGGAAAGAACGCCTGGATCGGCTCCAATGCCACCATCCTGCCCGGCGTCACCATCGGTGACGGAGCCATCGTGGCAGCTGGTGCCGTGGTGACCCGGGACGTTCCGGAGAACACCATTGTGAGCGGCGTGCCTGCGCGTATTATGCGGCACTTGAGTGAGGAGGAAATGCAATGAGCAGGAAGGTTTTGGTAATCTCTACCAGCCCTCGAAAGGGCGGCAACTCTGATACCCTGGCAGATGCATTCGCGCGGGGTGCCCGGGAGGCTGGGAACAGCGTGGAAAAGGTCACGCTGTATGACAAGACCATCGGGTTCTGCAAGGGGTGCCTCACCTGCCAGAGCACCTGCCGCTGCGTCATCCACGACGATGCGGATGCCATTGCCCGGAAGATGCTGACGGCGGACGTCATCGCCTTTGCCACCCCCATCTATTACTACGGGATGAGCGGCCAGATGAAGACCATGCTGGATCGGGCCAATCCACTGTTCCCTGCCGATTACGCCTTTCGGGATATTTACCTGCTGGCGGCTGCGGCGGAGGAGGATGAACACACCGTAGACGGGGCGGTCACCGGATTACAGGGATGGATCGACTGCTTTGAAAAGACCCGCCTGGCGGGAACGGCCTTTGCCGGGGGTGTGACAGCCGTAGGGGAGATCCAGGGCCATCCTGCGCTGCAGAAGGCCTATGAGATGGGTAAAAACATTTAAGGAGGACGAACATATGCATTCCAAATATAACGGCTACTCTTTCCCGCTGCGGGATACCGTCAAGCGGGAGAAGGTACGCTTCCACAACCGCTACGGCATTGAACTTTGCGGTGATCTGTATCTGCCTAAGGAATCCGGTGGAAAGCTTGCTGTCGTGGCCGTGTCCGGGCCCTTCGGCGCCGTGAAGGAGCAGTGCTCCGGCCTGTACGCCGAGGAACTGGCTTCCCGGGGCTTTGCCGCCCTGGCCTTTGACCCCTCCTTTATCGGAGAGAGCGGAGGCGAAGCTCGGAATGTGGCGTCGCCCGATATCAACTCTGAGGATTTCTCCGCTGCGGTGGACTTCCTCTCCACCCGGGATTTCGTGGATCCGGAGAAGGTGGGCATTCTGGGGATCTGCGGCTTCGGCGGTATGGCGCTCAACACCGCCGCTATGGACACCCGCATTAAGGCAACTGTGGCCTCCACCATGTACGATATGACCCGGGTGAACGCCAAGGGCTACTTCGATGCCGCAGACAGCGCCGACGCCCGGTATGAAACGAAAAAAGCCCTCAACGCCCAGCGGACAGAGGACTACAAGAACGGTACCTATGCCCGCGCCGGCGGTGTGGTGGACCCGCTGCCGGAGGACGCGCCCTTCTTTGTGAAGGATTACTATGACTACTACAAGACAGAGCGGGGCTATACGGAGCGCTCCCTCAACTCCAACGACGGCTGGAATGTGACCTCGTCCCTGTCCTTCATCAACATGCCCATCCTGCGCTACACCAATGAGATCCGCAGCGCCGTACTGGTGATTCACGGGGAAAAGGCCCACTCCTGCTATTTCAGCCGTGATGCCTTTGCGGACATGGTGAAGGACAACCCCTGCGCCGACAACAAGGAACTGCTCATCATTCCCGGGGCTGTTCATACCGACCTCTACGACCGGAAGGACATCATTCCCTTTGACAGAATTGAGCAGTTCTTCCGGGAGTATTTGAAGTAAGGGACGAAGGAGGGTGCCTGTGGTAAAATTATTCTGTATGCTCCTTGCGGCTTTCAGCCTCTCCGCCTGCGGGGGAGGCGGAGCTCCGGCAGATTCTGACGCATCCCAGGCGGTGATGGCGGAAGAGGAGACTGCCTATCCGCAGCAATCCACAGAAGAAGAACCCAGTCAGGAGGAATCTGCTTTGAAGATCACGGTGGGAGACTATGAACTGCTGGCTACCTTTGAAGACAACAGCTCCGCCGAAGAATTCCGGGAGCTGCTTGCCCAGGGGCCGCTGACCATTGAGATGGAGGACTACGGCGGCTTTGAGAAGGTGGGCCCCCTGGGTACGGCGCTGACCCGAAACGATACCCAAATCACCACACAGCCCGGGGATGTGATCCTCTACCAGGGCAACCAGATTACCATTTATTATGGCACCAATTCCTGGAGCTTTACCAGGCTCGCCAGGATCGACGATCCCTCCGGCTTGCAGGAAAAGCTGGGGGACGGAACCGTTTCCGTTACGTTTTCTCTGAAATAGGAGGTATTGCATATGGCAGTAAAACAGACGGCGGGCCGTGAGGCCCTGGGGGAGTTTGCCCCCAAATTTGCCCAGCTGAATGATGATGTGCTCTTTGGGGAGGTCTGGAGCCGGGAGGACAAGCTCTCCCTCCGGGACCGATCTCTCGTTACAGTGGTGGCTCTGATGTCCCAGGGCCTGGTGGACAGCTCCTTCCAGTACCACCTCTCCACCGCCAGACAAAACGGCATCACCCGGCAGGAGATTGCGGAGATCTTGACCCACGCGGCCTTTTATGCCGGCTGGCCCAAGGCCTGGGCAGCTTTCCGCATGGCCAAGGAGGTCTGGTCTGACGATGTCCCCGGTGACGACGGCAAGGCACAGCATCAAAAAGAAATGGTATTTCCCATCGGGGCGCCCAACGACGGCTTTGCCCGGTATTTCGTGGGCCGAAGCTATCTGCGGCCCCTTTCTACCAGCCAGGTGGGAGTCTATAATGTGACCTTTGAGCCGGGCTGCCGCAACAACTGGCACATCCACCACGCCGACAAGGGCGGCGGGCAGATCCTGGTCTGTGTAGCCGGCCGGGGCTGGTATCAGGAGTGGGGCCAGGAAGCCCGGGAACTGCATCCGGGGGATGTGGTCAACATCCCGCCGGAGGTGAAGCACTGGCACGGTGCCGCCTGTGACAGCTGGTTCTCCCATCTGGCCCTGGAAGTGCCTGGCGAGAATTGTTCCAATGAGTGGCTGGAGGCTGTGTCCGACGAGGCATACGGCAAGCTGGGCTGAGATTCATCAAAACGAGAGCTCCTGTCAGGCCACCTGACAGGAGCTCTCAAATTTATGGGAGGACCGGCCTTTTGTACAATGGCCTTCGAAAAGAAGACTGGGGATTTTGCCCGCAGCACTCCCATCAGATCCAGGGGAAGCGATGGAGGTGCAGCTGCATGGGATGAGGGACGGTTTCCATCTGTGGGTTGGGTAATCGGAGATCCAAAAAGACGCCGCTTGTAAGGGCACAGCGGATGGGGTACAATCAGTTGTGACAAAGTATGATTTCGCAGCCATACCGGAGAAAGGAGCGTTCCCATATGCCGATGCTTGGTGCAATTCTGACCCCACATCCGCCGGTGCTGCTACCTGAGGTGGGCAGGGGGCAGGAACAGGAGATTCATGCCACCGACAGTGCCATGCGTACCGCAGCGGAGCAGGTGGCCCGGTGGGATCCCGATGTGCTCATCGTGGCTTCGTCCCACACGATTATGTACGGGGACTATTTTCATATTGCCCCCGGCCGCGGAGCGGTAGGCGATATGTCGGCCTTCGGCGCGCCTCAGGTACGCATCCAGGTGCAGTACGATGTTCCACTGCGGGATGAGATCGTAAGCCGGGCTCAGGCTGCAGGGCTGAGGGCCGGTACGCTCGGTCAGCGAGACCCGGCTCTCGATCACGGTGTTCTGATCCCCCTCTATTTCCTGCGCAAAGCGGGGGTGGAGTGCCCCATCGTGCGCATGGGATTGTCCGGCTTTTCTCCGCTGGAGCATTACCGGTTGGGCCGGTGTGTGGCCGAAGCCGCAGAGGCTTTGGGACGCCGGGCTGTGTTCGTGGCCAGCGGTGACCTGTCCCATAAACTGAAAGAAAACGGCCCCTACGGTCTTGCGCCGGAAGGCCCGGTATTCGATGAGGCGGTAACAAAGGCCATGGCTTCCGGCGATTTCCTGCAGTTTCTCACGATGGAGCCGTCCCTTTGTGAGCGGGCGGCGGAGTGCGGCCTGCGCTCCTTCCAGATGATGGCGGGGGCACTGGACGATTTGGCTGTGGAGCCTCGGCTCCTGAGCCACGAAGGTACCTTCGGCGTGGGCTATGCAGTGGCCTTGTTCCCAGTTACAGGTAAGGATGAAAACCGCCGGTTTGCTGCTGCCTGTGAGCAGGCCCAGCGGGCCCGGATGGAGGCGCGCCGAGCCAGAGAGGATCCCTGGGTACGTCTGGCCCGGCTGTCTCTGGAGACCTATGTGCGTACCCGCCGGAAGCTGGAATCCCTGCCGGATGACTTGCCTCAGGAGCTGACCGGACAGACGGCCGGGGCCTTTGTGTCATTGCACGTCAGCGGACGGCTGCGGGGCTGCATCGGAACCATCGCCCCCACTCAGGTGAATGTGGCTCGGGAGATCATGGAGAACGCCGTCTCCGCCGGTACACGGGATCCCCGCTTCCCGCCTGTTCAGGTCGGCGAACTGGATGAACTGGAGTACAGCGTGGATGTGCTGGGAGAGCCCGAACGGGTGGATTCCCCCGCTCAGCTGGATCCCAAGAAGTACGGTGTCATCGTCAGCTGCGGACAGCGGCGGGGACTGCTGCTGCCGGATCTGGAGGGTGTGGATACGGTGGAGCAGCAGATCGATATTGCCCGGCAGAAAGGCGGCATCCAGGCGGCAGAGCCCTATACCCTCCAGCGGTTCCGGGTGGTGCGACATCTATGAGGATCACATGTGAACTCTGCTTTCACCGCTGCCGGCTGGAGGAGGGGCAGACCGGACTTTGCCGGGCCCAGGCCAACCGGGGCGGGCAGATCATTTCCCTTAACTACGGGAAATTGACCGCACTGGCGCTGGATCCCATTGAGAAGAAACCTCTGCGCCGGTTCCATCCCGGCAGTATGGTGCTGTCGTGGGCAGCTTCGGCTGCAATCTGCACTGTCCCTTCTGCCAGAACGCGCAGATCGCCGCGGCAGGGGAGGAATTCCCCACGCGGGATTGCTCGCCGGAAGCGCTGGTGGACGAGGCATTGCGCTTGCGCAGCCGGGGCAACATCGGTGTGGCCTATACCTATAATGAGCCCCTGGTGGGCTATGAGTATGTGCGCCGCTGTGCGGCGCTCGTCCATGAGGCCGGAATGTGCAATGTGCTGGTGACCAACGGCACCATCCGGGAGAAGCCGTGGCAGGCCCTGCTGCCGTTGATGGACGCGGTGAACATCGACTTGAAAGGCTTCACCCAGGATTGGTACCGCAAATTGGGCGGCGACCTGGAGACGGTCAAGCGTTCCATTGTTCTCGCTGCCGGCTGCTGCCATGTGGAGGTCACCACGCTGATCGTGCCGGGAGAGAATGACAGCGAGAGGGAAATGCGGGCCCTGTCCGGTTGGCTTGCCTCGGTGGGCACGGACATCCCGCTGCACGTTACCCGCTTTTTCCCCCGTCACCACATGACGGACCGGCCGCCTACGCCGGTGGAGGCCGTCTATCGCCTGGCCGAGGTGGCCAGGGAAAACCTGCGGTATGTGTATATAGGCAACTGTTGAAACGAATCAAACAGGAGGGATCTTTCATGCGTAAGAATTTTGGAGCAAAACCCTGGATCTATCCCCAGCCGGTGCTGATCATCGCCACCTACGGAGCCGACGGTACGCCTGACGCCATGAACGCGGCCTGGGGCGGCATCAGTGACGATCAGGAGCTGTCCATGTGCATCAGCGCCGAGCACAAGACCACCGCCAACATCTTGGCGCGCAAGGCATTTACCGTCAGCATGGCCACGGCGGATCAGATGGCGGCCTGCGACTATGTAGGCATCGAATCCGGCAATCAGGTGGCCAACAAGCTGGAAAAAGCGGGCTGGCACACTGCCCCGTCGGAATTTGTGGACGCGCCCCTCATTGACGAACTGCCCATGGCGGTGGAGTGCCGCCTGGTGAGCTACGACCCGGAGAGCTGCCGCCTGGTGGGTGAGATCGTTAACATCAGCGCCGACGAGTCGGTGCTGGGCGAGGATGGAAGGGTCGACCCGGACAAGCTCCGGCCCATTACGTTCGATTCCATTCACAATGCTTACCGGATCTTGGGCGAGAAGGTGGGCAATGCCTTCCGGGATGGGGCAAAGCTGAAATAAGCGGTTCGAAATCTGCAAAAAAAGCCGGACGGATATTCTCGGGATTCGAGGATATCCGTCCGGTATGATTTATGTTTCGTCCAGAATCAGCGTTTGCCGGGGCCCGCAGCCCAACTCCTTGAAATCGGAGAACAGGCAGTCCATGCGCGTCGGGTGCACGCAGATCAAATGCATGGGGCTGCTGAGCTTTTGTAAGGCCGAGAGTGGGATCTTCCTGAATGCCGCATGGGCGTTATAGGAATCGCTGAAGGGCTCCACCAGCTCTGCCTTTCCCATGACCTGGATCCCGTGAAGTTTGCCAAAGCCCTCATATTTGTCGTAGATGGCAAGGCAGACATTGGTATTTTCCGCCAGGCCGATGAACTTTTTGCCACCCTCGGAAAACATCCAGAAGCAGCCGTCGTGGTAGCTGTACTCAATGGGGGTGCAGCGCACGTAGTCCCCGGTTCCAGTGGCCAAAGCACAGGTGTTGTTGGCCGAAATATAGTCCTCTGCCATAGCTTGCAGCCTGGCTCTGTCCAGTTTGACGCTGCCTGCGTCCTTTTCATCCCAGTAACGGGCCGCCGCCTGGAGGGCTTCGTCGGCATAATAGGGTTTCTCAGACATTGGTTCCTTCGCCTCCTTAACAATTCCATTGTACGCTTCGTGAAGCCCGATATCAACGCGGGGAAGAACATTGTTTTTCCGCGGATCCGGAATTATAATAAAAACAGGCTGCAGGAGAGAAGGGGATATATGGCACTGAAAAAGGTTTGGATGTCGCCGGATACCGGAAACTATCTGCTCCATGTTCTGGGCGGGAGCCTTGGCATCGTGCTGCTGGCGATGCTGCTTGTTGTGGCGGGAACAGTTCTGTCCTTTTCCATGCACTGGTCCCGGGAAGTCTCCGCTCTGGTACTCTGCTGCGGTGTCACTGCGCTGACCGCAGTCCTGGCCCTGAGGCTGCGGCGTAAAGCTGTAAAAGAGGTCACGCTCTTTTTTCTCACGGAAGATGATAGGCTGTTTGCCCTGGATACCCGTCGCCTCTCCCACTACGGGCACAGCGTGCTGGGCTATGTGGCCGGAACCATCGAGACGCAGAAGCTCCTGGACCGCCTGGTACAGATGCCCCATGTGCCCGCCGGGGCGGATGAGATTCTAAAAGTGGAGCATGTCAAGGAGAACCGCTCCCACTATGCTGTTTCCTGTTGGGTGCGGCACCCCAACCGGAATGTGATCCGGCGGCCCTACTTCATCGTCAGGGGCTGCCCGGAAGAAGATCTGCTGCTCCGGGAGCTTGAGCGCCGGCAAACCTGGGAATCCGCCCTGGAACCTGCCGAAAACCGGAATCCCCGTTTCATCCTGGTCAGCGTTTTGACGTTGGTGGGCTTTGGGGGATTGTGCATATTGAGCCACCCGGCGGTGGCCAGGCTGCCCCGGAGCCTCTATTTTCCCTGCCTTGCAGGGGTATGGATTTCCTGTTTTTTCGTTGCCTATTTGATTGTCCGGCAGAGCCGGGGACAGTAAGCAAGGGGGGCGGAAAGTTTCATGAATAAAAGCGACATCACCCGGGATTATTGCATGCTGAGCGGCCCTCTGGCGAAAAAAGGCTATGACTGGTGGTGGCACTCCTTCACCGCGGAACACGTGAGAACCGGAGAACGCAAGTCCTTTTATATCGAATACTTTCTCTGTAATCCCGCCCTGGCACAGGAGCAGCCGATGCTGGTCTGGAACGATCCGGAGGGCCGTCAGGCAGGGAAGCGCCCCTCCTACTGCATGATCAATGTGGGATTCTGGGGAAAAGAGAAGGGCCAGCTCCACCGCTTTTTCCCCTGGAGCCAGGTGTCCGTTCCCATGAATGCGCCCTTGAACCTGAAGGCCGGGGATTGCACCTGCACGGAGACGCACATGACCGGTCATGTGAAGGTGACGCCGGAGGAGGCTGCTGCCCATCCGGAGTGGATGAGTGATGCCGGGGAGCTGGAATGGGATATTCAGATCAACAAGCAGGTGGCCTATCACGTGGGGTACGGAGCCTCCAGGTTCTTCCGCCGCCTCAATGCCTTTGAGATGTTCTGGCACGCCGAGGGGATGAAGACTGCCTTTGACGGCCGACTGCGCCTGAACGGTGAGGAATACCGGGTTCATCCCGATACCTGTTATGGCTACGCCGACAAAAATTGGGGCAGAGATTTCACCTCTCCCTGGGTGTGGCTTTCTTCCAACGATCTGGTGAGCACCGTTACGGGCAAACGGCTCCATAACAGTGTATTCGAGGTGGGTGGCGGTAATCCCAAAGTGTTTGGGATTGCCCTGGGGCGAAAGCTCCTGGGCCAGTTTTACTATGAGGGCAGGGATTACGAGTTCAATTTCAGCAAGTTCTGGACAGGCAGCCGCACCTTCTTCGACTGTACGGAGACCGCCGGCCAAATCCTTTGGAAGGTAATCCAGACCACCTTTAAAGCCCGAATGGAGGTGGAGATCGCCTGCAGTAAGGACGAGATGCTCCTCATCAACTATGAGTCCCCGGACGGCTATAAACGTCACACCCGGCTGTGGAACTGTGGAAACGGATACGGAACCGTAAAGCTCTATGAAAAGCGGCGGGGCGGCTGGCAGCTCCTAGATAAGGTGAGAGCAGGCAGCGTGAGCTGCGAGTACGGGGAATACGAAAAGGAGAGTCAAGCATGAAGCGCGTGAAGATCACGGTTTTGAAAACCACGCTGGACAGGGAGCTGGCGGCGGAATACGGCGTGGAGGGGCTCACCGCCTGCCCCATGCTCCAGGCGGGGCAGGTGTTCTACGCAGACTATGCCAAGCCCGAGGGGCTGTGCGACGAGGCCTGGAAGGCCATCTATCAGTATGTGTTCGCCCTGGCCCACGGAGCGGAGAAGGAGCTGTTCTACTATGGCGACTGGATCCGGAAGCCCGGCGTGGCCATCTGCAGCTGCAACGATGGATTGCGGCCGGTGATTTTCAAGCTGGAAGCAACCGATGAAATTTCCCGGATCGACGATACGCCGGTGCAGTGAGCGATGATGTCCTACACCAGAGAAGAACTCACCGAGGCCAAACGCCAAATCGACTCCACCCTCCACAAGCTGCGGGAAGTCGTTAAAACCCTGGAGCGGAAGAGCAATCCGGCCCGGTACAAATCCCAGATCACCCTGGCCAAGCGCCGGATCCGGGCGTTTTCCATCGCCGGTGAGCTGATCGCCCGGGAGCTGGATCAGATATGATGAACAAGAACGGCCCGTGGAACTTGAAGTCCACGGGCCGTTTCTTATTCTCTTACCCGGTCCGGCAGAAAGCGCAGCGCTCCCGCGGCCCGGCTGGCGTTCAGATCAATGAGCCGCTGGTTGGAGCTGCCCCGAAACCGCAGGGAGATGTCCTTGAGCTCCTCCACAAACCGGCCGTCCACCAGTACATCCAGCAGAGAGAGCATCTCATCCGTCACTTCGCAGCGGGGATGGGTTCCCTCTGTGGTCAGCTCTTCATAGGTAAAGCCGCTGAAGCCCCAGATGGTCTTATCCGGATACGCGGAGCGAACCCGCCGCAAAAAGGGAACCAGACACCGTTGATTCTCCGGCTCAAAGGGCTCGCCGCCCAGCAGCGTCAGGCCATTGATATAGCTGGGGGAGAGCATCTGCAAAAGACGCTCCTCCGTCTCGGCGGTGAAGGGCTGCCCATAGGAAAAATCCCAGGTCTGGGGCTGAAAACAGTTTTTGCAGTGGTTGGTGCAGCCGGAGACAAACAGTGTCACCCGCACCCCTTCACCGTTGGCAATATCACAGTTTTTGATTTCCCCGTAGTACATGATGGCCTCCTGCCAAAGAGCCCCCGCCGCAAGGACAGGGGCGCTTTGTGAAATAGAAATCCTTTACAGATGCAGTACCCGGTCCCGAATCTCCTGGGTACGGCCTTGGTTCCAGAACTGCGTGCCGATGTAGCCGCAGGTACGCCGGGCCACGTTCATCTTGTCCTGATCCGTGTTGCCGCACTTGGGACACTTCCAGATGAGCTTGCCGTTTTCCTCCACGATCTGGATCTCGCCGTCCCAGCCGCACACCTGGCAGTAGTCGCTCTTGGTGTTCAGCTCGGCATAGATGATGTTGTCGTAGATGAACTTCATCACCTGCAGTACAGCCTCCAGATTGTTCTGCATGTCCGGCACTTCCACGTAGCTGATGGCGCCGCCGGGGGAGAGGTGCTGGAACTGAGCCTCGAACTTCAGCTTGTCAAAGGCGTTGATCTCCTCGGTGACATGAACGTGGTAGCTGTTGGTGATATAGCCCTTGTCGGTGATGCCCTCAATCACGCCGAAGCGGCGCTGGAGGCACTTGGCAAACTTGTAGGTGGTGGATTCCAGAGGCGTGCCATAGAGGGAGAAGTCGATGTCGCTCTCCTCCTTCCACTTCTTGCAGGCGTCGTTCATGTGCTGCATGACGGAAAGGGCAAAGGGCGTGGCCTCAGGGTCTGTGTGGCTCTTGCCAGTCATGTACTTGACACACTCATAAAGGCCCGCATAGCCCAGGGAGATGGTGGAGTAGCCGTGGTAGAGCAGCCCGTCAATGGTCTCGCCCTTTTTGAGCCGGGCGCAGGCGCCGTACTGCCACAAAATAGGGGCCACATCGGAGAGGGTCCCCTTGAGCCGCTCATGGCGGCACAGCAGCGCCCGGTGGCAAAGCTCCAGCCGCTCGTCAAAGATGCTCCAGAACTTCTCCATATCTCCCCCGGAGGAGAGGGCCACATCCGGGAGGTTGATGGTCACCACGCCTTGATTGAAGCGGCCGTAGTACTTGTGCTTGCCAGGCTCATAGTTGCCGGCATTGGCGATGTTTCCGATACCAGCGTCGGTGAAGCGGTCCGGCGTCAGGAAGGAGCGGCAGCCCATGCAGGTATACACGTCGCCTTTGAGTTCCTTCATCTTCTTGGCAGAGATATAGTCGGGGACCATCCGCCGGGCGGTGCACTTGGCAGCCAACTTCGTGAGGTACCAGTAGGGGGAGTCCTCCGTGATGTTGTCCTCTTCCAGCACATAGATGAGCTTGGGGAAGGCAGGGGTGATCCACACGCCGTCCTCGTTTTTCACGCCCTGATAGCGCTGCTCCAAAGTCTCCTCGATGATCATGGCCAGATCTTTACGCTCCTGGTCGTTCTTGGCCTCGCCCAGGTACATGAACACGGTGACGAAGGGAGCCTGTCCGTTGGTGGTCAGCAGCGTCAGCACCTGATACTGGATAGTCTGCACGCCCCGGCGAACCTCGTCCCGCAGGCGGTCCTCCACCAGCTGATGCATTTTCTCCTCGCCGGGATCGATGCCCAGGGTCTCCATCTCCTGCTCTACGATCTTGCGGATCTTCTTCCGGCTCACGTCCACAAAGGGCGCCAGGTGAGCCAGAGAGATGGACTGGCCGCCGTACTGGTTGGAAGCGACCTGGGCGATAATCTGCGTGGCGATGTTGCAGGCGGTGGAGAAGCTGTGAGGCCGCTCAATGAGGGTGCCGGTGATGACAGTGCCGTTTTGCAGCATATCCTCCAGATTCACCAGGTCGCAGTTGTGCATGTGCTGGGCATAGTAGTCAGAGTCGTGGAAGTGGATGATGCCCTCCTTGTGGGCCTCCACAATGTCCGGGGGAAGCAGCAGCCGCTCACTGAGGTCCCGGGAGACCTCGCCGGCCATGTAGTCCCGCTGGGTGGAGTTCACCACCGGGTTCTTGTTGGAGTTCTCCTGCTTGGCCTCCTCGTTGCAGCACTCGATGAGGCTGAGGATCTT
>NZ_DAWBAJ010000043.1:0-17168 GCF_052306735.1 Dysosmobacter sp.
CCCAGCCAGATCACCACCCGCTCATAGGGCTCCGCCGGGTCGATGATGGGCCGGTGGATCAGGTTGTGCTGGATCAGCAGCAGATCCCAGGGCTGAAGGAAATACGTCACGCCCTCCACCACATAGCTGACCCTGCCCCCCAGCACCAGGATGAGCTTGTCAAACTCGTGATAGTGGTAGTCCAGCTTCTGGGCCCGGCTGTCCTTGAGATGGAACAGGCGGAAGTCCTCATGGAGATACCCCCGTTTTCCCACTTCACTGCGGTCCAGCATGGTGCCACCTCCCGGTGTTTTGAGTTTTTTTATCTTACCGCAATTTTAACACTTTCTCAACGGTATTTTTACCAAAGGTTGCAAAAACATCGTGCAAGCTCCTGGAGGCCCGGGAGAAAAACGCCGCAAAATTCATTTGAAATACTGGTGACAGACACGGGGGAGATTTGTTATACTGGATTGGTTCAATGATTTTAAAATGGAGGAGGATCGTACCATGAGCCGCGCTGATGAGCTTTTCATCCAAAACTGCCGGGATATTCTGGACAACGGCGTCTGGGACACGGATCTGGCCGTTCGTCCCCACTGGGAGGACGGAACCCCTGCCCACACCGTGAAGAAATTCGGCATTGTCAACCGCTACAACCTCCAGGAGGAGTTCCCCATTCTAACCATCCGCCGCACCTACTGGAAGACGGCGGTGGACGAGCTTTTGTGGATCTGGCAGAAGAAGTCCAACAACATCCATGACCTGCGGGCCCACATCTGGGACCAGTGGGCCGATGAGACCGGCTCCATCGGCAAGGCCTACGGCTACCAGCTCTCCGTCAAGCACCGCTATCCCGAGGGGGAGATGGACCAGGTGGACCGGGTGCTTTACGATCTCAAGCACAACCCCGCCTCCCGCCGCATCATGACCAACATCTACAACTTCCAGGATCTCCACGAGATGAATCTCTACCCCTGCGCCTACTCCATGACCTTCAATGTCTCCGGCAATGTCTTGAACGCCATCTTGAACCAGCGCAGTCAGGACATGCTGGCTGCCAACAACTGGAACGTGGTGCAGTACGCCGTGCTGGTGTACATGTTTGCCCAAGTCAGCGGCCTCATTCCCGGTGAGCTGGTCCATGTCATTGCCGACGCCCACATCTATGACCGGCACGTTCCCATTGTGGAGAAGATGCTCACCCAGGCCCCCTCTCCGGCGCCCCAATTCACCGTGGATCCTGCTGTGACGGACTTTTACGCCTTTACCCGGGACAGCTTTTCCATGGAGGGCTACACGCCCGCGCCTTTCGAAGATAAAATTCCCATTGCCATCTGAGGAGGTCACACTATGAATGCCATCGTCGTTGTGGATCGCAACTGGGCCATCGGCAGGGACAACGCCCTGCTGTTCTCCCTGCCCACGGATATGAAGCGCTTCCGCTCCCTGACCACCGGGGGCACGGTGATCCTGGGCCGCAAGACTCTGGAGACGTTCCCCGGCGGGCGCCCCCTTCCCAACCGCCGCAACATCGTCATCACCCACAACCGCGGCTTCACCCGGGAGGGAGCCGAGGTGGTGGCAAGCACTCAGGCGGCTCTGGAGCTGGCTGCCGGAGAGGATCCGGACAAGCTGTGGGTCATCGGCGGGGGCAGCGTATATACCGCTCTGCTCTCCCGGTGCAAACGGGTCTACCTCACCCAGGTGGATACCCGGGCAGAGGATCCGGACACCTTTTTCCCCAACCTGGAAAAACTCCCCGCCTGGGAGGTGGAGCACACCAGCGATCCCATTACGGAAAACGGAGTCACCTACCGGTTCGTGGAATACATCAACAAAAACATTTGATCCGTTCTGTAAATGTGTAAAACCGCCATCTGAGAGATTCCTCAGATGGCGGTTTTCTGTCGTTTATGGAACTTCCTGCGGCGGCAATTCAGCGATAGCCCACATTTCCTCCTGCGCATCTGTGGCTGCAGGCAGATTCACCTCTTCTCCCTCCTTCCACAGAAGTACCGCATCTTCTCCCAGGCCAAAATAAATGGCATCTTCGGACGTGTCATCCTCCAACCAATTATTGAACAGCGCGTCTCCGCTTTGGTTATAGTGCTTGTGATCGAAGTCAAAGAGTTTGATCCGAAGGATTGGGCGTTCCAGGTAATAGTGAAGTCCATCCTCTTCTTCCCGGAACACGAGGGCATACCAGGTCTTCTTTCCCTCCCGGAACTCCCAGTGTACCCCCACGCCCCCGCTCTCCAACTGATATACCTCCACTGTGTAGTCCTCACTGCCCATGGGAACCACTGTAAAAGTCGTTAAATACCAGAGTCCTCCTATCATTACCGCACATATGATAAAAGCTGCGATACCTCCTAAAATCCAGGCCCGGCGCTTGTCCTTCTTCCACGCACCGGAAATTTTTTTCATCGCTGCCGCGTCGTCAGCAGCAGCCTTTTCCACCTCCGGCAGGGGGGCGTCCATGGCCGCCAGGGCCGCCCGGCAATCCGGGCAGGTTTTCAGATGTTCTTCCACCTCCGTCCGGCTCTCCGGCGAGCAGACGCCGTCGTGATAGAGGGGCAGCAGATCCTGAATGATTCCGCAATTCATGTTTCCAACGCCTCCTTGAGTTTCTGCCGGGCCCGGAAGTAGGTGACCCGAGCCCAGCTCTCCGTTTTTCCAAACAATTCCCCGATCTGGGCAAAGGGGAGCTCTCCGAAGGTCCGCAGGGAAAAGACCTCCTTGTAGGGCTCCGGCAGGGCGTGGAGCAGTACATGGAGCTGCCGGGCCGTCTCCCGGTCCGCAAAGCCCTCCTCGATGCCCCGATCTCCCGTCTCCCCCGGCTCCTCCGCAAACTTTCTCCGCTCCCGGCAAAGGGACAGGTACTGGTTCCGGGCGATCTGGCACAGCCACACCCGTATTTGGCACTCGCCCCGGAAACCGTCGATGGCGGTGAGGGCCCGGACAAAGGTCTCCTGGGTCACCTCCTCCGCTGTCTGGGCATCCCGGCTCAAAGCCAGGATATAGCGGTACACATCTGCAAAATACGCCCGGTAGATCTCCTCAAAATCCGGCACTCCCTCACCTCCCTGCATGGATAGGACGCACCCGCCCCACATCCGTTACAACTTTCCTCAAAAAAGCCGCATTGTTTTTCCACAGCGGGTATTATATAATGGAACAAACGTACTGTGCAAGGAGGCCGATTCCATGGCGGATCTTTCCACCAACGTACAATTCATCCGGGGCATCGGCCCCCAGAAAGCCAAGGCTCTCTCCAAGCTGGGCATCACCACGCTGCGGGATCTCATCGCCTGGTTCCCCCGCCGCTACGAGGACCGCACGGCCCTGCGGCACATCGCGGAACTGCAAAACGGCGAGACCGCCTGCGTGGCGGCCATGGTAGCCGCGCCTCCCACCCTTGCCCATATCCGCAAGGGCATGGATCTCATCAAAGTCCGGGCGGTGGACGAGACTGGTGTGCTGGACGTGACCTTTTTCAACCAGACCTGGCTGAAAAACAATCTCCGGCAGGGGGAGACCTACATCTTCTGCGGCCGGGCGGAGGGAAGCCTCCTGCGCCGCCAGATGGCCTCCCCCATTGTGGAGCCGGAGGGCCGCCGGGAGCAGACGGGGCGCATCGTCCCCATCTATCCCCTCACCGCCGGGGTCTCTCAGCTGGTGCTCTCCCGGTCCATCCGCCAGGGGCTGGATGCGTGCGCCGACATTCTCCCGGACGTGCTGCCGGACGATGTCCGCCAGGCCCACCACCTGTGCCGCATCGGCTACGCCTATGAGAACATTCACTTCCCCGAAAGTGCCGAGGCCCTGGACATTGCCCGGCGGCGGCTGGCCTTTGAGGAACTGTTCCTCTTCTCCATCGGCCTGCAGCGCCTGCGCAGCCGCCGGGAAGTAGTCTCCGTCCCCCCCTGCGGCCACGTGGACATGGAGGGCTTTTACAATGCCCTTCCCTTTACCCTGACGGATGCCCAGCGCCGCTGTGTGGAGGAAGCTCTCACGGATATGCGCTCCGGCACCCCCATGAACCGCCTGTGCCAGGGGGACGTGGGCTCCGGCAAGACCATGGTGGCTGCCGCATGCGTGTACTTCATGGTGAAAAACGGCCGCCAGGCGGCATTGATGGCCCCCACGGAGATTCTGGCCCGGCAGCACTACGAGGGTCTGGCCCCCCTGATGGAGCGGCTGAACATCCGCTGCGCCCTGCTGACAGGCTCCACCCCCGCCAAGACCAAACGCTCCATTTTGGAACAGCTCTCCTCCGGAGAGATCGACTTTGCCATCGGCACCCATGCCCTGCTCACCGGCAGCGTGGAATTTTCCGACCTGGGCCTGGTGGTCACCGACGAGCAGCACCGCTTCGGCGTGGCCCAGCGGGCAGCCCTGGCCGCCAAGGGGAGCCATCCTCACATGCTGGTCATGTCCGCCACTCCCATCCCGCGGACGTTGGCGCTGATTTTGTACGGAGACCTGGATGTCTCCGTCATCGACCAGCTGCCTCCGGGGAGAAAGCCGGTGGAGACCTACGCCGTCCCCGGCAGCTATCATCCCCGGATCTACGCCTTTTTGGACAAGCTCATGGCGGAGGGCCGTCAGGCCTACATCGTCTGTCCCATGGTCGAAGAGAGCGACGACGAGGCGGCGGATGACCGCAAGGCCGTCACCGCCTATGCCAAAAAGCTCCAGCAGGAGGTCTTCCCCCACCGGAAAATCGCCTTTGTCCACGGGAAGATGAAACCCAGGGAAAAGGAGGCGGTGATGGCCGCCTTCGCCGGGGGGGAGACGGACATCCTGGTCTCCACCACCGTCATCGAGGTGGGGGTGGACGTTCCCAACGCCGCCGTCATGGTCATCGAAAACGCCGAGCGCTTCGGCCTCAGCCAGCTCCACCAGCTGCGGGGACGGGTGGGCCGGGGGCAGCACCAGTCCTACTGCATCCTCATCTCCGACAACCGCAATGAGGAGACCCGGGAACGGCTGAAGGTCATGACCAAAACCACCGACGGCTTCCGCATTGCGGAGGAGGACCTGCGGCTGCGGGGCCCCGGTGACTTTTTCGGGGAGCGCCAGCACGGCCTGCCGGGGCTGAAGGTGGCGGACCTGGGCTGCGGCACGGATCTTCTGCGGGAAGCCCAGCAGGCAGCGGAGGAACTGCTCGCCCAGGACCCCGCTCTTGCTTCCTGCCCCGCCACGGCGGAGCGGGTGCAGGAGCTCTTTACCCAGAACGCCAACACCCTCAACTGAACAAAAAATAACACCCGCTGATGGGAAAACCATCAGCGGGTGTCTGCATATCCCCGTTAAGGGATCCCCCGGGTCATGGTAATGGGATCCTGCCACAGTGCCAGCTGAGGAGGGCGGAAGGTACAGTAGACGAAGGCGAACGCCAGCCCCCACAGTACAATAAGGCCCAGTACCTGCTGCCAGCCATCCGCAAAGCGCCCCCGCCGCAGCAGCCGGAAATCCAGCATAAACGCCATCAGGGCCGCCAGGGCAAAGACGGCGATATCCGCCCACATCACATGGTAGCCCAGTACACCGGTATAGGTATAAAACAACACCGGGATCAAAATGACGCCCACCAGCGTGCTTACCGCCCGCACCGCCAGAATATTGGGATACGTCCGGCCCAGGAACCCCGCCTGGACGGCGGAGAAGAGAAACATGGGAAAGAACAGCAGCTTCATGTGCTCCCAGGTGGATTCATTGACGGCGGAGAACGCCGCCGCCAGGGGGCTGCCGCCGCTCCACTCAAAAACAAAGTGCAGCAGGGCTCCTGCCATCACCGTGAACACGACCCCCGCCAGCTCCCACACCAGCAAATGCCTGCGCATGGGCACACCTCCAAAAAAGGACTGCGGCACAGCGGCCGCAGTCCCAGTTTATGCAGGTTTTCCCAGTTTATACAGGCGCCCTTACGCAAATACCAGCTGCACCAGCACCATGTACACTGCCGTCCCCCCGGCGATGGAGAGCAGCACATTGCCCCATTTCCAGTGAAGCACCGTCACCACCGCCACGGCGATGACCTCCGGCGCCCCGTGGGGGGCGGCTAGCCAGTTGACGCTTTTCAGGCAGTACACCACCAAAAGGCCCATCATGGCCGGAGGCAATACCCGTCCCAGATAGGTCACCACGGCAGGGGGCTCCCGCTTTTCCGGAAACAGCCAGAAGGGGAGCCAGCGGGTCAGCTGGGTCCCGGCCGCCACCGCCAGGATGATGCCCAGGGTCTCCAAGGGTGTCAGGGTCATATGCGTCCCTCCTCTTTTTCCCCACGATCCAGCTGCCTCCGGCCACCCAACAGCGCCGCCAGAATCAGCACCATGGCGGGGATCACCATGTTGTCCGCACCGAACACCGCCAGGCCCGCCGCCGCGCAGAGGATCCCGATGATCCCGGCAGGGCGGTTGGCCCGCTTTTTCCACTGTTCCAGAAACAGCACCACGAAGAGGGCCGTCAGGGCAAAGTCCAGCCCTGTGGTGTCAAAGGCGATGAAGTTCCCCAAAAGGCCTCCCAGCGCCGTGGAGAGCACCCAATAACCATAGTCCAGCAGAGAGATGCAGAAGTAGAAATCCCGGCGCTCTACGCCCGACCGCGGCTCCACCGTGGAGACCAGGGAAAACGTCTCGTCGCACAGGACGTAGATGAGGAAGGCCCGGAGCTTTCCCAGGCCCTTGTACTTATCCAGCAATGCCAGGCCGTAGAAGATGTGCCGGGCGTTGACCATGACCGAGAGCAAAAAGGCCTGGAGCGGGTCGAAGGCCGTGGTCAGCAGGGTGATGGCCACATACTGCATGCTGCCGCCGAAGGCAATGGCGCTCATCAGGGTAGACCACAAAGGCCCATACCCTTTTGTCTGCATCAGCACGCCGTAGGCAAGACCCAGGCACAAAAATCCCGTCATCACCGGGATGGTAGCCGGAAAGGCCGCCCGGAAGGCACGCCTCCAGCGGGCGGATGTGGTGCTCGTCTCCATACATCCTCCTTCCTGTTTCCGTGTATCTGTCTGCTGTAAGGGAAAAGCCGCGCCAAGGGGCACGGCTTTTCTTTTCAATCAGAAGCCCTGTAAATCCGGCTTCTTACATCTTCTCGGGGGCATCCACACCAATGAGCTTCAGGCCGTTTTTCAGCACCATGCGGGTCTCGTCCGCCAGCTTCAGCCGGGCCGAGCGCACCGCAGGCTCCTCACCCTTGATGCGGCAGGCGGTGTAGAAGCGGTGGAAGCAGCCCGCCAGCTCCTGGAGATAGCGGTTGATGTGGCTGGGATCGTAGTCCCGGGCGGAGAGCTTGATCTCCTCGCAGAACTGAGCGATCTGCTTGATGAGGGCCCGCTCCGTCTCGCCGCTTAAGATGGACATGTCCACCTCCGCCTGGGCGGGGACGCTGACCCCCTCCTCCTGGAGGGCCCGCAGCAGCGAGCAGATCCGGGCGTGGGCGTACTCCACATAGTAGATGGGGTTCTCGGAGTCCTCCCGGACTGCCAGCCCTAAGTCAAACTCCATCTGGGTATCCGGCTTGGCGTTGAAATACCACCGGGCGGCGTCCACGCTGACCTCGTCCAGCAGATCGGACAGGGAGATGGCCTTGCCGGTGCGCTTGGACATGCGCACCACCTCGCCGTCCCGCAGGAGCTTCACCAGCTGCATGAGGACGATGTCCAGCCGCTCGGATCCGTTGAGGCCCAGGGCATCCAGGGCACCCTTCAACCGTGCCACATGACCGTGGTGGTCGGCGCCCCAGACGTTGATGACCTTGTCAAAGCCCCGGACGGCGAACTTGTTGCGATGATAGGCGATATCGGCGGCAAAGTAGGTGTAGAACCCGTTGGCCCGGCGCAGCACGTCGTCCTTGAGGTCCAGCTTCTCGATGTCCGCTTCCTTCTTGCCGGCCTTGCGGAAGTGCTCCCGGAGGATGTCGGCGGTCTTGAGCCACAACGCGCCGTCCTTTTCATAGGTCCAGCCCTTCTCCGTCAGAAGATCCACCGTCTCGGCCACATATCCGCTCTCGTGGAGGGTGGACTCATAGAACCAGTTGTCATAGTGGATCTTGTAGCGCTCCAGGTCGCTCTTCATCTTGGGCAGGTTCACGGAAAGGCCGAACTGGGCCAGCTTCTCCTGGCGCTCCGCGGCGGGGACGTTCAAAAGCTCCTCACCATGCTGATCGTAGTAGGCCTGGGCCAGGTCCCGGATGTCGCCGCCCTGATAGCCGTCCTCCGGGAAGGGCACCGCGTCCTCGCCCTTGATGATCTGGAGGTAGCGGGCCTCAATGGAGTGGGCAAACTTATCGATCTGGTGACCGGCGTCGTTGACATAGAACTCCCGGGTCACGTCGGCGCCGCAGGCAGTGAGGACGCTGGCCAGGGTGTCGCCCAGCACGCCGCCCCGGGCATTGCCCATGTGCATGGGGCCCGTGGGGTTGGCGGAGACGAACTCCACCATGATCTTCTGGCCCTTGAGGGTGTCAGCGGTGCCGTAGTCGGCCCCTTCGGTCTCCACAGCGTTCATGACACCGGCATACCAGCTGTCATTGAGGCGGAAATTCAAAAAGCCGGGGCCCGCGATCTCGGCGGAAGCAAAGTAGCTGCCCTCCAGATTCATATGGCCCAGCAGGGCCTGGGCGATATCCCGGGGTGCCTTGCGCAGCTGCTTGGCGGCCGCCAGGGCAAAGGTGGTGGTAAAGTCGCCGTTGGCGGTGTCCTTGGGGATCTCCACCGGGGCGGTCTTAACCTCCGCCTGGGGCAGCGTGCCGTCCGCCACCGCCGCCTGGTAGGCGGCCATGGCCAGGGCCGCCGCCTGGTCTTTCGCGTTTTGTACCATGTGGATCATCGTATCGAATCCTCTCTTTTGTGTATTGGTAATCGGCTGATCCGGCTCCAGGGCCGGTTTTTCTTCCCATTCAGTGTTTCCGCTTTACCCGGATCTTAAAGCTGTTGCGGCCGGTGACGGCGTGCTCCACGGCGATGGAGTACTGGATCTCCATAATGCCGCCCCGCTCGGTGAGGTTGTGGCGCAGGCGGCTGGTGTTGATATCCACCGACAGCTCACCGTAGGGCGTCTCGTAGAGGGAGGTGTGCTGACGCCCCTCCTCGAAAACCATCCGGGAGTTGACACTGCCGCTGCGGGTGAGCACCACCCGCTTTCCCTGGATCTCAAAGGTGGTGGTAGTCCCCTCCATGCCGGTGAGGGCCGTCTCCTGATAGGTGAGCACCAGGCCCTCCTCCGTCAGGTGCAGCGTTCCCTCGGTCATCAGCTCTGTGGCGTCGGGGTCCACGCCGTCAAAATACTGCTCGCCCCGGATGCTCAGCAGCACCGGCAGCCGCTGTGCGTCAATACTGTTCAATGTCGATCCTCCGTGCCCCGTGGCGCAGGTCCTCCTGCAGGAAAAGTGAGGCGATCTGTTCGAAATCCTCCACCCGGTCGCTGACGTAGAACTCCGAAGTCCCCTGGCGGGTCTCATCCGCCCGCTTGCCCGCCGCCTTGAGCATCCGCTTGAGTTCAAAGGCTGACTCCTCACCGGCGGACACCAGCTCCACGCCGGGGCCCATGACGTCCGCCATGATATCCATGAGGAGCGGATAGTGGGTGCAGCCCAGGATCAGGGTATCAATGCCCTTGGCCTTCAGGGGCTCCAGGTACTCCTTCACCACCGTCTCGATGACGATGTCCCCCCGGCGGATGCGGCCGTTTTCCACCAGCGGCACCAGCAGCGGGCAGGGCTCGCAGAAGACCTCCACCTCGCTGTCCAGCCCCTTGAGAGTGGCCTCGTAAGCCCCGGAGCGGACGGAGGCCAACGTGGCAATCATACCCACCCGCTTGTTTTTGGTAACAGACACGGCCCGCCGGCAGGTGGGCTCCACCACCCCCACCATGGGCAGGTCGTTTTCTGCCTGCAGGGTGGAAAGGGAGGTGGTGGTGACGGTGCCGCAGGCGATGAGGATGGCCTTGAGGTCAAAGGACCGCAGGAAGCGCACATCCTGCCGGGCGTATTTCAAAATGGTCTCTTTGGAGCGGCCGCCATACGGCACCCGCGCGGTATCTCCGAAGTAGATGAGGTCCTCCTCCGGCAAAATCCGCCAGAGGGAGTGCACTGCCGTGAGGCCGCCCAGGCCCGAGTCAAACACGCCGATGGGACGGTTGTCCATGGCCGTTCCTCCTTTTCTGCCCTTTCGGTGAGCAATTTGTATCCGAATTACATATTATACTATGAGACGCAGTTGGCCGCAAGACAGATTTTAGTCTTTTTGCTTGCTTTTTTATATGGAATTTTTGCGCTGCCTCTGCTATAATCATCCTGTAAATCGCACTGCGGGAGGTGTCCGCCATGAAAATCGAACTGACCGAACAGCAGTTCCGCTATCTGCTGGATCTGGTATACATAGGAAACTGGGTCATCAACTCCACCCGGGAAGACGACCGTATTCAGGAGTACGATCAAGTGGAGAGCCTGATCTTCTCCCACTGCCTGCACCACAAGATGAGCAAGCTGGTGGAACTGTACCGGGGCGAGCTGATTCCCTCCCGTGCCTTCTCTGACGGCGGCATCCACGAGGCCATTGAAAACTACGAAGATGTGGTGTTCTATGAGATCCTGGCAGAGGAGCTGGCCATGCGGGACATGGACGGCGAACCCCTGACCCGGGAGAATTACAGTGCCCTGATGGACCGTATCGACGCATATCTCTCGGAATTTGACCGTCACGGCACCGACAACATCAGTGTGGATCTGGACGATATGTAAAAACCGGTTTCTCGCTCCGCCGTTTTTGAGGGGCGGCGGGTGCATGACGCGATCCCCTTGGGGGAATATTCGGGAAAAAGGAGAAAATGCTATGGCAGAAAAAGCAAAAGTCTACTTTGCGGATTTCCGCTGTCCCAGCTGGCGGGAAAACCTGCCCCAGAAGCTGGCCCGGCTGATGATGACCGCCGGCTTCGGCGACATTGACATGGAGGGGAAATTCGTCGCCATTAAAATGCACTTCGGTGAGCCGGGCAACCTGGCCTATCTGCGGCCCAACTGGGCCAAGGTGGTGGCCGACCTGGTGAAGAGCCAGGGCGGAAAACCCTTCCTGACGGACTGCAACACCTTGTACGTGGGCGGTCGGAAGAACGCTCTGGACCATATTGAGTCCGCCTATGTCAACGGCTTTACCCCCTACTCCACAGGCTGTCATGTCATCATTGCCGATGGCCTCAAGGGCACCGACGAGGTGGAAGTCCCGGTGGAGGGCGGCGAGTATGTGGAAAACGCCAAGATCGGCCGGGCCGTCATGGATGCCGACGTGTTCATCTCCCTGACCCATTTCAAGGGCCATGAGCAGGCAGGCATGGGCGGCACGTTGAAAAACATCGGCATGGGCTGCGGCTCCCGGGCCGGCAAGATGGAACAGCACAATTCCGGCAAGCCCTTCGTCAAGCAGAAAAAGTGCATCGGCTGCCACGCCTGTGCCAAGATCTGCGCCCACGGAGCACCGGAGTTTGGCGAGGACGGCAAGGCCACCATCAATACGGACAAGTGCGTGGGCTGCGGCCGCTGCCTTGCCGTGTGCCCCAAGGACGCCATCCAGTGCCTCTATGACGAGGCTCCCGCCATCCTCAACAAGAAGATCGCCGAGTACACCAAGGCCGTGGTGGATGGCCGTCCCTGCTTCCACGTCTCCCTGGTGCTGGATGTGTCCCCCAACTGCGACTGCCATGCTGAAAACGATGTGCCCATCGTTCCCAACGTGGGCATGTTTGCCTCCTTTGATCCTGTGGCACTGGACCAGGCCTGTGCGGACGCGGTTCTGGCCCAGACGCCGGTGCGCAATTCCGCCGTTTTTGACGGGGATTGCAACTGCTCCGACCAGGACTTCTTCCACGCCGTCCATCCGGACACCGAGTGGCAGGTATGCCTGGAGCACGCGGAGAAGCTGGGGCTGGGTACCCGGGAGTATGAACTTGTGAAGATCTGAGGCGCCGCGTTTTTCCGTTCCTGTTCGGACAGAGCTCCTCACGAAAGACCGCTTGATGCAGCCAGAGCGACGGAGCTGAACCTCCGCCGCTCTGTTTGTTTTCTGAGCACATGATCCCGGTCTCCATTCACCTGTCTGCCCGTTCGCGGCGCGGACCCGCGGGAAGGATATTGTTTTATGAAACGTACCATACGCGACATTTTCGTCATCGGCTTTGCCCTGTTCTCCATGTTCTTCGGCGCCGGAAACGTGGTATTCCCCCCCTACCTGGGCCTGGAATCCGGCAAGGAGTGGTTTATCGGTTTTCTTTGCTACTATCTGGCGGATATCGGACTTGCCCTGCTGGCCCTCTTTGCCATCCAGTTCCGGGGCGGCACAGACGGCCTGACCCGCCGCATCGGGCGGATCCCCTCCAAGCTGCTGATGAGCGCCATCGTCCTTTGTATCGGCCCCATGCTGGCCATTCCCAGGACGGCGGCCACCACCTATGAGATGTCCGTGATGCCGCTGGCGTCCGGCGTCTCCCCCGTGCTGTTCTCCGTGCTCTTCTTCCTGCTGATCCTGCTGCTGTGTCTGCGGGAATCGGCAGTGGTGGACATTGTGGGCAAAATCCTGACACCGCTGCTGCTGGCGGGACTGCTGATCCTCATCGTCCGGGGCGTTCTGGATCCCATCGGCCCTGTCCCTGACCACACCCTGGTGGACAACGTCCCCTTCACCGGCATTGAGGCGGGCTATCAGACCATGGACGTGCTGGCAGCCCTGGTCTTCGGCGCCATTATTCTCAAAAGCGCCGAGAACAAGGGCCACACCGCTCCCCGGGACAAGGCCGTGGTGGTGTCCGGCGCCAGTATCGTGGCAGGCTGTGCCCTGCTGGTGGTATATCTGGGATTGACCTATCTGGGCGTCACCACCTCCCGCTTCTTCGGGTTGGATGTGGATCGGACTTATCTGGTCATCGCCATCGTGCGCAATCTGCTGGGCAGCTGGGGCGTATGGCTCTTCGCGGTGGTGGCGGCTCTGGCCTGTGTCACCACGGCGGTAGCCCTGGTAAGCTCTGCCGCCTCCTATTTCTCCAAGCTCTCCGGAGGGCGCCTCTCCTACACGGTACTGACGGTAGTGGTATGTGTGTTCAGCGCCGTAGTGTCCAATTTCGGCCTGGAGCAGATCATCTCCATTGCCGCTCCCATCCTCAATGTGGTCTATCCCCCGGCACTGGTTTTGATCCTGCTGTCCTTCTTCGACCGCTTTATCAAAAACGACTGGGTCTTCCGCCTGGCCGCGCTGGGTGCACTGCTGTTCAGTCTTCTGGAGGTAGTCTCCGGCTTTGGCCTCACCCTCCCCATCCTGAAACTGATGCCCTTGGCCAGTCTGGGCTTTGGCTGGGTGATTCCCGCCCTGGTATGCGGCGCGGTGGGCTTCCTGATCCCCAGCCGGAAATCATAACTGCAATGAAAAGGCCCCGTCCAAAAGGACGGGGCCTTTTTCCCTGTCAACGAAAAACACACCATTCTTTGTTGAAAGAATACGTAAGGACCGATACGGAGGGTGTCCATAAAGAAACCGCTCACAGGGCGGCCGCCAACCGCGGGCCCAGTGCAGCGGGCCGCGGTTGGGAGCGAGGAGCAGCAGAATGAGCGTGCGATTCGCTATGTAATGAAATAAAAAAGCGCATCGCACGCGATATGTCGCTTGTGACGAGCCGGAGCGGGCAACGAGGCTCGAACCCGCTTCCAGGCATCCCGCAAATGGCTTCCCGCCATTTGCAGGAGCCCTGCCTCCCCTCACATTCAACGTGCTGCGCACAGGTGGAGGCACCTCGTTCTCTTCTTCCCATCAACGAAAAACACCCCATCCTTTCGGATGAGGTGTCCTCTTTTGGAGCGGGCAACGAGGCTCGAACTCGCTACCTCCACCTTGGCAAGGTGGCGCTCTACCAGATGAGCTATGCCCGCGAGACAAGGAGTATTTTAACAAAGGGATAGGAAATTGTCAACCCCCTGTCTCTAAATTTTCAGGATTTTTTTCATCGGCTGTTTCCGCACCGGAGGATCCCGTCTCACCGCCGCTTTGGGCCGTTCCGGGGTCCCCCTCTATACCGCTCAGTGCAAACTCGATCAGCCCCACCTGACCCTGAGCAGGATAGTAGTACACAGACCACTCCGGCCCCTCCGTGAGCCCCAGCTCCTCCCGAAGGCGGGTCACCACTTCCTCCACCTGGGCCCGGTCATCTTCCCGCCAATAGCCGATCCGTACCGCCAGTTCCGTCCGTCCCTCTGCAACAGCGGTGCTCAGCAGGCTATACACCGCCTCTGTACTGGTGGCGTTCACCACCGCCTGGATCTGCTCTGCGGTACGGCGGTAGCTGATCTGCACGGGGGCCTCGTAATACCCCCGCTGGGCCTGGCTGGTAAAGGTGATGAACTCCACGGCGTAGGCGCCCATGGCCGTCTCCTGCTTGACCTCATTGGTAGCCCGCTCCAGGGTCTGGGACACAGAGAGGTCGTCCTCAAAGTTATAGAGGCGCAGCGTGGCTGTCTCCGTGTGCTGGCCGATGAGGATCAGCAGGTCATTGACAATGTCCTGATAGCTCTCCGCCCGCAGCGTTCCGGCAGCCTCGCTCTCCCAGAACTTGCTGACGTGGGGCTCCACGGTGCTGTACTCCCGTTCCAGCAGGGAGGCGCATCCCGTCAGCAGCAGGCACACAGCCGCCGTCAGCGTCAGAAACCGTATTTTCACAGGATCCGCCTCCCTTCTCAAAGGTACCCATGGACTTTACAATCCCAAGTCCTCGTCCACCAGGATCACTTCCATCTCCATATCCATGATGGCAGTCCACAGCACTGCAAGGCCGCAGCAGATCCGGTCAGGGCTCTTGCAGTCGTAGCACCGGTCTCCCTTGATGGCGCAGGGCGTCTTTCTTCCCAGGCGCTGGGCGTTCTTGGGGGCCGCGATGTTCCGGGCCCGCCACAGGGCCTCGTCATAGGTGGGAGCCAGCTTGTTGCGGCCGATGACGAAATACACCTTCTCATGGCCGTACAGGGTGGAAGCAATCCGGTTGCCGTAGCCGTCGATGTTCAAGATCTCGCCTGTCTCCGCCAGGCCATTGGCGGAAGTGATGTACACCTGGGCAGAAGCAGAGCGTACCCGGTCTCCCGCCCCGTTGACCCAGTGCCAGTATACGGTATTGTGTGCGGACAGGCGCTCATAGACACCCAGTTCCTGCAGAGTCAGGGATCCGCCCAGGCCCACGGTCTTTTCGTCCACAGCGCCGTCCAGATAGTTGGCAGCCTCCGCCCCGGTGGCAAAGGTCTTCACCTGAAACCCCCGCTCCCGCAGGCTTTTCTCCACATTCGCAAAATCCGCCATGTCAGATTTCCTCCTTCTGATAGTCGCCGAAGCCCTCGCCCAGCACATCGTGGGCGTCACACACAATCATAAACGCGCCGGGATCGATCTCGTGAACGGTCTTCTTCACCTGGACGATGGCCTTTTGCTTAAAGGCCACCATCAAAATCTGTTTTTCCCGCCCGGTGTAGGCGCCCTGCCCCCGCAGCAGCGTCACGCCCATGTCCAGCTCCCCCAGCAGGTGCCGGGACAGCTCCTCCCAGCGGTCGGAGATGATGTAGGCCACCTTGGAGGTATCCAGGCCATAGAGTACCGTATCCATGACCCGGGTGGCCACAAAGATGCCTACGGCACCGTAGAGGGCGGCCTCCACCCGGCCGAACACCGCCGCCGCCAGCGCCAGCACAATGAAGTCCGGCACCAGCATCAGCTTGCCCATCGGCAGCCAGGGAAGCTTGAGCTTCAGAAGGCGGGCCACCACGTCGGTGCCGCCGGTGGTGGCGCCCTGGGAAAAGACGATGCCCAGGCCCACACCCATCAGCGCTCCGCCGCACAGGCAGGAGAGCATGGGGTCCATGGGGGCGAAGGGATAGAGGGCGGCAATCACATCGATGGCCACCGAGCTCACCGCCATGGAAAAGAGGGACGAGGCCAGCAGGTGGAATCCGATGAACTTCCACCCCGCAAGAAACAGCGGCACGTTCAGCAAAAAGGACAGCACGCCCACGGAGAGGGCCGGGACTACGGCGTTCATGACCTGTGCCAGGCCCGTCACACCGCCCATGGCCACCTGGTTGGGAGCGAAGAACCAGTCGAAAGCCAGGGCGAAAATCACCGACCCCAGCGCCACCAGAGCGTAGCTGCGGATGGTTTGTCTCATGATCCCTCCTTAATCCAGCAGGCCCATCTGCCGCTCCTCCGTATCCTCCTGGCGCAGCAGGGCACCGGCTGCGGGAATGGCCCGAACCCGGTAACGGCTGTGGTTGGAGATGGGGGTCTCCTCCACCGGCCGGACGTCGCAGAGATGATACTTGGGCTTCAGGGTCATCACCGCCACGCCCTGGGTGGTACGGGTGGTCTTGGGAGAGAGCAGTGCAGTCTGGAACAGCAGGCACCGGGGCTCCGTGGAGTACACCGCCAGTTCCTGCTCGGCATCCAGACGCAGAATCTTCACCAGGGGGCTCTTGTCCGAGTAAGCGCCGGTGAGCTTGCGGCGGTTGGAGGTGGTCTGGTAAGCCTTGAGCTCCACCCGGGCCACCTTGCCGTTTTCAAAGAAGAACAGCAATGTTCCGGCGTAGTCCGCGCCGGGCAGCACCGCCCACACCACGCTCTCCCCGGCATCCATACCCAGCTTGGCGGGGAGGTAATCTCCCAGCACGCTGGCCTTGGAATCGTCGAACTCACTCAGGCGGGTCTTGTACACCTGGCACTTGTCGGTAAAGAACATGATCTCCGCAGCGCTGGTGGTCTCGAAGCTCTGGCTTGGACCGTCCCCCTCCTTGTACTTCTGCTCGCTGCTCATGCGCAGGGACGCCGGGGTGATCTTCTTGAGATAGCCCTCTTTGGAGAGGAACACATGGACGGGATACTCCTCCACCTCCGTCTCCTCCTGGTAGACCGGGAGGTTATCGCCGTAGACGATGGTGGTGCGCCGGGGCTCACCGTACTTCTTGGCCGCGGCATAGAGCTCATCCACCAGGATCTTCTTCACCCGGCGGGGATCATTCAACGTATCCTCCAGATCGGCGATCTCATCCTGGAGGGCGGCGGTCTCATTGACCCGCTTTAAGATATACTCCTTGTTGATGTTGCGCAGTTTGATCTCCGCCACATACTCCGCCTGGATCTGGTCGATGCCGAAGCCGATCATCAG
>NZ_DAWBAJ010000044.1:0-16836 GCF_052306735.1 Dysosmobacter sp.
GCACCAGATTCCCTCCCGCTGCCGCCCAAAAGGCCTCCCCCGCCGCCGCCAGAACCAGGGCTGTCAAAAGATTGGCCCCCGGGCCCGCCAGCACCGCCGCCAGCTCCCCGCCGTAGGAGAGGCCGGAGCGGTCCGCCGTCATCTCCGCCCCCAGGATGCAAAGACGCAGTCCCGTCACCCGCACCCCCAGGCACCGCAAGGCCAGATAGTGGCCCAGCTCATGGACTGCACAGCCCACTCCCACCACCGCCAAGAGCTCCGCCCCGTTCACCAGGGCGAACCAGGCCGTCAGCAGGAAGAAGCCGCCGCTGATCCGAACACCGCCTCTATCCCAGAGATACATAGTAAATGGGGTTCAGGTACACGCCGTCCCGATGGATCTCGAAGTGCAGGTGCGGCCCTGTGGCCACCCCTGTCTCTCCTACCTGGGCAATGGCCTGACCCTCCCGCACCGCTGTGCCGGAGGAGACCAGGATCTTGCTGCAATGGGCATACAAGGTGGTAAAACCGCCGCCGTGATCCACCATCAGATATTTGCCGTAGCTGCTGCTCTCCCCCACTGCCGTGACGGTGCCGTCGGCAAAGCAGTCGATGTCCGTTCCGGTGTCCGCCGCGATGTCCAGTCCGTAGTGAAAGCGCTCCTCCCCCTCTACAGGGTGCTCCCGGTACCCGAAGGAGGAAGAGACCACGCCCATCACCGGGGTGCAGTAGTCAAAGCCCAGGATGGCCTGCTCCATGCTGACATCCTCCGGCAGGTTCTGGTCGGAGTAGAGCACATAGGCCAGCGTCTCCACATCCCCGTCAGCCTCTGTCGATGCTCCGGCTTCCGTCTGTCCTGTCTGGGCGGCGAGTGTCCCGTCAGGCGAATCCGGTTCCGGGAAAGCCCAGTCATCCGGCAGCTCCCAGCCCACTTCACCGCCGCTGGTCTGCAGGGCTTCCAGCCCCTGGGAGGGCTCTTCTGCCGTTTCCAGATCCGCGGCAGCGGAAGTCTCCAGGGCAGGGCTCTCCTCCTGGGAGGGGCCGAACACTGCCTGGTACACGTTCTCCCAGCCGCCGTCCTCGCCGCTGACTGCCTGGCCTACGGCGGAGAACACCTCCCGCACGTCCAGGTTTTTCTCCAGCGCCCCGGAGAGTGCCTCGTTCACTGCCGCCATCTTTCCCGGCAGCAGCAGCTTCGCGGCCACCAGCGCCACAAAGATGACGCAGCAGACCACCAGCTGGCCCAGCTGCCGCTTTTCCCGGGCGGAAAGCGGCTCATCCTTCAGCCCGGCCCGGTTACCGGGCACCGTCTGGCTCCGTCCCGCCGCGGCCCGTTTCCGGCACTCCTTCGTCCGCTGCCGCTTTCCCCGTTCCGATGCAATGGTGCTCATCCGGCGTCCCGCCTGGCGCGATGTCATGGCATTTCCCTCCCCGCAGTTTTTCACTGGAACTCTATGCGGACAGGGCCTGTTCTATGCCGCCTGTTTTTTTCGTGGGTTTTCGGCCCGGGCGTTGTATAATAGGATGAACACACAACAAGGAGGGATGGCCATGGACGCTGGAGCGCTGCTGGAGCTGCTGCGGCAGGATCCTGCGGCAGGCACCGAGGCACTGCTGCGCCAGTACGGCCCCCTTCTGCACTATGTGGTGGGGAGCGTCCTCCGGGACAGACAGGATGCCGAGGATTGCTATTCCGAGGTGACGGAGCTGGTATGGCGGCGGCTGGAGGACTACGATCCCGCCAGGGGCAGTCTTACCGCCTGGCTCACCGCCGTGGCCCGGAATACCGCGTTGAACCACCTGAAAGCCAGGCTCCGGCGGGAACAGCATCTGGCGCAGCCGGAGACAGAACCCGCCCACCACGACACGCCGGAGGAGGCGGTACTCCGTCAAGAGCGGACGGAGCGGCTGCAAAAGGCCATCGCGGCTCTAAGCACCACGGACCAGCGCCTCTTCTACCGCCGCTACTACTATTTACAGCCCATCGCCCAGATTGCCGCGGAGATGGGCATGACGGAGCGCGCCGCCGAGGGCAGGCTCTACCGCCTGCGCCAGCGTCTGCGCCGGGAGTTGGGAGGTGACGCGCTATGACCGATCGCTGGGATGAGTTTGACTGTGCCCTGGCCACCTCCTTGTCGGAGCTCCCGCCCCCCGAGGAGACCGTCCGGGCGGTGACGCCCTTCCGCACCGCCATGGAACACATCGTGCTGGGCCTGTGCCTGACCTGCTTCACCCTGCATGTTTGGTATCTGGACTACCTGCTGCCCGCCGTGGGGACCATAGCGCTGTACCTGGGGTTCCGCAGCCTGCGCAGGAACAACCTCTGGTTCCGAATTGGATGGATCATCAGTGGTTGTAAAGCGATAGCACTTTATATCACTTTTGCCCTGCAGGCCACACCGCTGTGGGGGCGGATCCCGGAGATCCCCACGCCGCTGCTGCTTTTGATGGCTGTTCCCACCCTGGCGCTGTTCCTGAGCCTGTGGCTGGGACTTGGGAATGCCGCGGCGGAAGTGGGCCGCCCCCGGAAAACCGCCGCCCCGGCCCTCTGGGCCCTGGTGTGGTACGCGGTACTGATGGGATTTGCCCTCCTGTGGCCCAATCCCGGGTGGATCTCCCTGCTGGTGATGGCCTATGCCTTCTACCGCATCGTCAAATCTTTGCTGCGGGCGGGGACCCAGCTCTCCCACTGGGGCTATGCCGTCCGGGCAGCACCGGTGAAACTGGGCGGCGGAAAGCTGGCCGCGGCATATCTCATGTCCCTGGTGGGATTGACCGTGGTCCTGAGCCTGGTATCCAACCATCTGGCGATGGAATCCCATGTAGTCGAACAAACGTCTGAATCCGCTGAGATCACCTCCATTCGGACGCACCTGGAGGACCTGGGCTTCCCGAAGGACCTGCTGGACCTGCTTCCGAATGAAGAGGTCACGAAGCTCTCCGGGGCGGAAGCATGTTATGTGGACTTGGATGCCTGGGGCGACTCCACAGACAACGGCATCCGCTACATGGACATCCAGGTCCAGACCAGGTTCCGCACCTTCCGCTGCTACCACTTCTTCACCGTGAATACCCTCAGAGCCGTACTGCAGAATCTGATCCGCATGGAACCCGACACCCACGCCGCCGTGAAAGATGTGACGGGACAGATCCTCTGGCGGAAAAACGGAGCGTGGTATGCCGCGGACCTGTCTCTGGAAATGGACTCCCACATCACTTATTTTGGAGACACCTATGACAGCTATTCGGCTCTGTTCAGCTATCCCTTCGGCACCGCTGAACGCCGTGGCTGGTGCGCTTATACCACCGCTTTTTCCGACGACTGGCGCTATGGCGTCACCATTCTCCGCTATCAGACCCAGGCCCTGCGAAACCTGTTCCCCTACGCGCCTTTGCCGGAACAGCCCGTGGTAGGCATGCTGAACGACATGGAGAGCCAGAGTTACACCATCTACCCCCTGGAACCCCAGTATGCGGAAAATCTCGAAACGTAAATGGAAGCAGCCGCCCTCTTTGGGCGGCTGCTTTTATAATCGAAAATTTGTTCGATTTCCTCTTGACAAGAACGATTGTTCGATTTATACTGTCACTAGAACAAAAGTTCGAACAAGGAGGAATTGACGATGACTGGTTGGACATTCTTTTTCGTTTTGGTGGGCGTGGTGTTCCTGACAGCCCAGGTCTTCCGGGTCATCGACGCCATTGAGCGCCCCACTCAGCATCACCGCCGCCATGCCGCCCTCCGGTAAGATGGACGTCTACGAGAAGCTGACGGTGCTGACGGACGCCGCCAAGTACGACGCCGCCTGCACCTCCAGCGGCGGGAACCGGGTCTCCAAAAAGGGCTATATCGGCAACACCTCCACCTCCGTGGCGGGCTGCTGCCACACCTTCTCCGCAGATGGACGGTGCGTGTCCCTATTGAAGGTGCTGCTCACCAACCGCTGCGTGTACGACTGCAAATACTGCGTCAACCGCCGCAGCAACGAGACCAAGCGGGCCGCCTTCACCCCAGAGGAGCTTGCGGATCTCACCATCCAGTTCTACCGCCGGAACTATATCGAGGGGCTCTTCCTCTCCTCCGGCGTATACCGCAGCCCGGACTACACCACGGAGCTGATGATCCGCACCCTGCGTCTTCTGCGGGAAACCTACCGATTCAACGGCTATATTCACGCCAAGGCCATTCCGGGCACCTCTCCGGAGCTGGTGGAGCAGCTGGGTTTTCTGGCAGACCGGCTCAGCGTCAACATCGAGCTGCCCTCGGAAGCGGGGCTTAAAACCCTGGCTCCGGACAAGACCAAACAGGCCATCCTGGCCCCTATGGGCCAGATCTGCACCCGGGGCCAGCAGAGCCGGGAGGAATTGGTGAAATACCGCCACGCCCCCAAATTTGCCCCCGCCGGGCAGAGCACCCAGCTGATCGTGGGGGCCACGGCCGACACCGACTTTCACATCCTGCGTCTGACCCAGGGACTCTATGACCGGTACAAGCTCAAACGTGTGTTCTATTCCGCCTATGTGCCGGTGGTGGAGCACGCGCTGCTTCCCTCCAAGGACACCAAGCCGCCCCTGCTGCGGGAGCACCGGCTCTACCAGGCAGACTGGCTGCTGCGGTTTTACGGCTTCCGGGCGGAGGAACTGCTGGACGAGCAGAATCCGGACTTCAACCCCCAGGTGGATCCCAAGTGTTCCTGGGCTCTGAGCCACCTGGATTTCTTTCCGGTGGAGGTAAACACCGCCGACTATGAAACGCTGCTGCGCATCCCCGGCGTGGGGGTCACCTCCGCCAAGCGCATCCTGGTATCCCGCCGCACCCACCGCCTGCGCATGGAAGATCTGCGCCGCCTGGGAGTGGTGATGAAGCGGGCCCAGTATTTTCTCACTGCCTCCGGCAAGATGGCGGAGGGGCTGCGCTTTACCCCCGACAGTCTCCTGCGCAGCCTCATCGCTGCCGAGCGGCCTCTGCTGCCACAGCAGGAGGCGGTGCAGCTGTCTTTGTTCGACCCCGTATAAAAAGGAGCACCCCATGAGCGAAACAGTCTACTGCTACGACGGCACCTTTGAAGGATTCCTGTGCTGCATCTTCGACAGCTACCTGTACCGGGAAACCCCCTGCGGCATTTTCCCGGAGGATGAGATGCAGCCCTCCCTCTTTGCCGTCCGATCCATCCCAACGGATCGCCAGCACGCTGCCCGGGTGCTCCGCAAAATCGTAAAATGCGACCCCGGCGCAGCGGATCTGCTGCGCCGGGGCTTTCTCACCTGTCTGCCGGAAAAGGAACTCCACCTCTATCGAGTCGTGGTAAAGCTCCTTCGGGAGGGCCCTGCCTTCCTCCACGACCTCTCGGATGAGACCCTCTACCCGGTGCTCAAGGCCGTGCGGCACCTGGGGAGTGAGGCCCATCTTCTCAAGGGCTTCACCCGCTTTTCCCAGCTGGGGGGTGTTCTGGGAGGAGAGATCGCACCCAAGAACCGGGTGCTGCCTCTGCTGCGGTCCCATTTTTGTGCTCGATACCGCAACGAGAGCTTCTTTCTCTACGACAGAACCCATAAAGAAGTTTTACTTTACAGTGCAGGCCGTTCCGCTATTGAGCCACTGGAGGACTTTCAGATGGCCCCGCCGGATGAGACGGAGGCGGGCTACCGGCGGCTGTGGAAGCAGTTTTATGATACCGTCGCTATCCGGGAACGGGAGAACCCCCGCTGCCGCATGACCAACATGCCCAAGCGCTACTGGGGCACCATGACGGAGTTTCAGGGGCCGGAGTATTTCACACCTCAAAGCTCTCCCGCAGCCGTTTCAGCCCCCGACGCTCCAGCCGGGATATCTGCACCTGGGAAACTCCCAGGATCCGGGCCGTCTGCTCCTGTGTGAGCCCCTTGAAATAACGCAGCAAAATGGTCATCCGCTCCTTCTCCGGCAGCTGGTCGATGGCCTCCCGGAGGGCAATGCGCTCCACCATACTGTCCTCCGGTGCCTCGGTACCCAGGGTGCCCTCCAGGGTCAATCCGTCGGAGGTCTCCTTTTGCAGCGACTCCGGGGTATCCGTGGCCAGATCCACCTGGGCGATTTCCTCCGCTGTCAGTCCCGTGGCCTCTGCCAACTCTGAGAGTACCGGCTCCCGGCCCAGCTGGTGGCGCAGCCGCTCCCGGACACCGTAGAGCATCTGGGCCTGCTCCCGGATACTTCGTCCCACCTTTACCGCTCCGTCGTCCCGGAGAAAGCGCCGGATCTCCCCGGCGATCTTGGGCACGGCATAGGTGGAAAAGCAGGTGCCGTAGCCGAAGTCGAACCCCTGCACCGCCTTCAAAAAACCCAGGCATCCCAGCTGGTAGAGATCCTCCGGATCCACTCCTCGGCCGCAATACCGCTTCACTACGCTCCAGATGAGACCGTTATTGGCGATCACAGCCTGCTCGCAGGCCTCCCGGTCTCCCTCCTGGGCCGCCCGCAGCAGTTCCAGCCCCGCGCTCATTTTGCCGCCGGACGGCGCCGGGAGAGCTTCTTCTTCATCACCACGGTGGTCCCCCGCCCCGGCACAGAGCGCACTGTCACCGCGTCCATGAAGCTCTCCATAATGGTAAAGCCCATGCCGCTGCGCTCCGCGCCTCCGGTGGTGAACATGGGCTGGCGGGCCTGCTCGATGTCCGGGATGCCCCGGCCGTGATCCCGAACGGTGATCTCCAGCACATTCTCTCCGCAGACACGGACCTTTACCTGCACGGTTCCCAGGGCCTCCGGATAGGCGTGGACAATGGCGTTGGTCACCGCCTCGCTGACGGCGGTCTTGATATCCTCCAGCTCGTTGAGGGTGGGATCCATCTGGGCGGCGAAGCACGCCACGGCAGATCGTGCAAACCCCTCGTTGCTGCTGCGGCTGGGAAATACCAGTGCCACTTCATTGATTGCTTTGGTCTTCATCTATGTATCCCTCCTTTATCGAATGGTTACCAGCCGGCCGATACCGGCGGCGTCCAGCACCCGGCGGGCCTGGCGGGGCACGTTGCACACCAGAAGGCTCCCGTCCAGCATCTGCATCCGCTGTTGGGCCCGCAGGATCAGGGCGATGCCGGAACTGTCCATAAAGGTCACGCCTCCCAGATCCAGCACCAGCTTACGCGGCAGCGCCGCGTCCAGCGCCAGTTCCAGCTGCCGCATGGCATCCCGCGCCGCGTGATGATCCAGTTCCCCCCTGCATTCCAGCAGGAGGTTCCGATCCGAGGTTTTTTCCAGGATCTCCATTTTATTGCCCCTTTTCCTTTGATTTTCCTGAATTCCTGTGTGCCTGCAGCTCTGCCGCACACCTGGGCGCTTTTCCGCGCCTGTCTGCGGCCTGTTGGCATAGTATGCGCAAGGGCCGCCTTGCAGAGATGATAGCATGTCCCCCCGTCAGCTTTGTGTCGAAAGGAACGGGGTTTCCCGGAAAATTTCCGTCTTCTTCCCCCGGCTTCGGCTTGCCCGGGCAGAATCATCCGGCTTATAATGGGAATGACTAACGAAAAAGGAGATGTTTCCATGAAGGTTCTGATGCTCAATGGAAGTTCCCGCCCCCATGGCTGCACAGACGCGGCTTTGCAGGCAATCGCGGCGGTGCTGGCGGAGGCGGATATGGAATCGGAGATCCTGTGGCTGGGCAATGATCCCATTCGGGACTGCACTGCCTGCGGTGCCTGCGCCAAGGCTCCGGGCCGCTGCGTTTTCGATGACGACATCGTCAACCGCATCATTGAAAAAGCCGCCCAGGCGGACGGCTTTATCTTCGGCACCCCGGTGTATTACGCCCACCCCTCCGGCCGGATCCTCTCAGTGCTGGACCGGGCCTTCTACGCCGGGAAGGATGCCTTCGCCCACAAGCCCGCCGCCGCTGTGGCCTCCGCCCGCCGGGCCGGTACCATAGCTTCTGTAGACGTGCTGAACAAGTACTTCACCATCTCCCAGATGCCGGTGGTGTCCTCCTCTTACTGGAATGAAGTCCACGGCTCTGTCCCCGGAGATGTGGCACTGGACGAGGAGGGCCTTCAGACCATGCGGAACCTGGGACGGAACATGGCCTGGATGCTCCGGTGCATCCAGGCGGGCCGGGAGGCGGGCTTTCTGCCGCCTCAGGCCGAGAGCGGCGCCCGCACCAACTTCATCCGCTGAGAAAATGGCCTCCGGAGGGATCCCTCCGGAGGCCATTTCTGTCTGAATCTGCGGACAGCACCCGGCATTTCAAACTTTTTGGGCACGCCATGCGTCTATTGGATGTTTTACGGTACATCGCAACCCATGACTTACAGGAAAGGATCGTGTTTTATGCGCAAGATTGCAAATTTACTGCTGCTGACAGCGGCACTGTGCCTGCTGCTGTCAGGCTGCGGCCAGAGCAATCCTCCCTCCGGCGACCCGAACACTCCGCCGGAGGAGAAAGAGACAGTCGGAACCCCTCTCCCGAAAGAGGCCGATGACACATCCACGCCTGAGGAAGCGCCCCAGAGCAGCAGTGACGCAGAAGGACCTCCATATGCGGACAATTTCTCTGTGGATGCGGCGGCGGTCCAGTCCTTTGGGGAGGATATCCAGTCCGCCCTGGCGGATCAGGACCTCCAGCGCCTGGCGGATCTGGCCGCCTATCCCCTTTATGTAGGGCTTCCTGAGGGCGGGGAGTTCCTGGGCTCCCAGGAAGATTTCATGGCACTGGGCAGTGAGCGCATCTTTACCGATGATCTGCTGACGGAAATTGCGCAGGCGGATCTATCGGACTTGCCTCCCAGCAAGGCCGGCTTTATTCTCTCATCCACAGGAAGGCCCAACATTGTCTTCAGCGTTTCCGGGGGCCAACTGGCCATCGTCGGCATCAATTACTGAGCGCACAGGCAGCCGAGTCTCTCCCCACTTTCCATCTCCATGAAAAAGATCCCCGGCGGAGCATCTGTCCGCCGGGGATCTTTTATAATCCGAATCCATATTCCATGGGAACATACCGAATCCCATCCGGTGAATGCTGTTCGCCGGTCACTGCCACAAAGCCCAGGCGACGGTAAAAACCCACAGCATGAGGTGCCGCATGGACACTCAAGTGCCGGGGCGATGCAGCTGCCACAAACGTCTGAAAGAGCGCACGCCCAATCCCCCGGTGGTGACAGGATCCCTCCACGAAAAACAACGCAATGTGCGTACCCTGCAATGCCAATACCCCTACCAGCGTATCAGCATCAAAAGCACCAAAAACTGTCATGGCACGAACCTGATTGGCATCTTCAATATAGCGGAAAAATGCCTCCACCCCCTCCTGCGGATAATCCGGGGCTTCAAATTCTGAAAAGACGCGTCCACAAAGCTCCATGGCTTCCGCCAAGTGGGCATCCGTCACAGTTCGTATCTCCAATGGTACTCCTCCTTTTCAAACAGGTGGATGGTTATCACTGTCTGCGGCCCCGGCAGAAACAGAGTGTTCCTTTCTATTCCTAAGCCCTTCTCTGCTGACCCGGATAATCGGAAACACCCCTGCGGGACATGCTCCGCAGGGGTGTTTTCAAATCAATACGGCATTTATGCCTGCATGGCCTTGGCGGATGCCTCCAGCTTGGTGATGAGCTCCTGGTACTTGGCGGCCTTTTCCTTCTCGGCGTTGACCACCGCCTCAGGCGCCCGGGAGACAAATTTTTCGTTGGAGAGCTTTTGCTCCACGATCCGCAGGCCGTTGCGGGCCTTCTCCAGCTCCTTGGCGATGCGCTCCCGCTCCGCCGCCAGGTCCACCAGCTCGCTCAGGGGCATATAGGCCGTGGCGTTGGCAGTGACCACGCTGACCATCCCGCTGACGTCCCCAGGGGCGGCGTCGGCAAAGGTGACGGCGCTGGCGTAGGCCAGGCGCTCCAGGAAGTGCAGGCCCTGGGCGTAGATCTCCGGGGTAGCGGTGACGATGAGCACCTCCGCCTTCTTGGAGGGAGGCACGTTCATCTCTGCGCGGCGGGCACGGATGGCCTTGATGGTGTCCATGACGGCCTCCATGGCATTTTCCTCCGCCGGGAAGCTGAGGGACTCCTGATACTCCGGCCACCGGGAGGTCATCAGGTAAGCGCTCTCCTCCCCCTTGATACGGGGCAGGGCCTGGAAGATCTCCTCGGTGATAAAGGGCATGAAGGGATGCAGCAGCTTCAAAAGCTCCGTAAGCACATAGCACAGGACGTTCTGAGCCGTCAGCTTGGCCTCCTGATCGGTACCGTTGAGGCGGGTCTTGGTGAGCTCGATATACCAGTCGCAGTAGGTGTCCCACAGGAAGTCGTAGACCTTGGCGGAGGCCACGCCGATCTCATAGCTGTCCAGATTCTCGGTAACTTCCTTCACCAGGGTGTTGAGCTTGGAGAGCACCCACTTATCCTCCGCGGCCAGCTGATCTGCAGCAGGCAGGGCGCAGGAATCGATGGTGAGGTTCATCATCACGAAGCGGCTGGCGTTCCAGACCTTGTTGGCGAAGTTGCGCATGGCTTCGCACTTTTCCGTATAGAACCGGGTATCGTTTCCGGGAGAGTTGCCGGTGATGAGGTTGAAGCGCAGGGCGTCGGCACCGTACTTCTCCGCCATTTCCAGCGGATCGATGCCGTTGCCCAGGGACTTGGACATCTTGCGTCCCTTATCGTCCCGAACCAAGCCGTGGATCAGCACGGTGTGGAAGGGAATCTTCTTCATCTGCTCGCAGCCGGAGAAGATCATCCGGGCCACCCAGAAGAAGATGATGTCGTAGCCGGTGACCATGACGGAAGTGGGATAGTAGAAGTCCAGATCCTCGGTCTTGTCGGGCCAGCCCAGGGTGGAGAAGGGCCACAGGGCGCTGGAGAACCAGGTGTCCAGCACGTCGGGATCCCGGGTCAGATGGGTGGAGCCGCACTTTTCGCACTTGGTGGGATCCTCCCGGGAGACATTGATATGGCCGCACTCGTCGCAGTACCAGGCAGGGATCTGATGGCCCCACCACAGCTGACGGGAGATGCACCAGTCATGGACGTTCTCCATCCAGTTGATATAGGTCTTGGAGAAGCGCTCGGGGACGAACTTCACTTCGCCCTCCTTCACAACGCGCAGAGCCTCCTTGGCCAGAGGCTCCATCTTCACGAACCACTGGGCGGAGATCACCGGCTCCACGTCGTTGTGGCAGCGGTAGCAGGTGCCCACGTTGTGGTTGTAGGGCTCGGTCTTGACGAGATACCCCTGCTCTTCCAGATCCTTGACGATCTGCTTGCGGCACTCGTAGCGGTCCATGCCCACATAGGGGCCGCCGTTTTCGTTGATCTTGCCGTCGTCGCCGATGCAGCGGATGATCTCCAGGTTGTGGCGCAGACCCACCTCAAAGTCGTTGGGGTCGTGGGCGGGGGTCATCTTCACAGCGCCGGTACCGAAGCCGATCTCGCAGTACTCGTCGCCCACAATGGGGATCTCCCGGTTCATAATGGGCAGGATGCAGGTCTTGCCGATGAGGTGCTTGAACCGCTCGTCCTCAGGGTTCACGGCAACACCGGTATCGCCCATCATGGTCTCAGGCCGGGTGGTGGCGATCACCAGATCGCCGGATCCGTCGGAGAGGGGATAGCGGATATACCACAGGTGGCCGGGCTTGTCCTGATACTCCACCTCCGCGTCAGAGAGGGCGGTGACGCAGTGGGGGCACCAGTTGATGACGCGGCTGCCCTTGTAGATGAGGCCCTTGTCATAGAGCTCGCAGAAGGTCTCCCGGACGGCCTTGGACAGTCCCTCGTCCATGGTGAAGCGGGCCCGGGACCAGTCGCAGGAGACGCCCATTTTCTTCTGCTGGGCCACGATGCGGCCGCCGTACTCCTCCTTCCACTTCCACACCCGCTGGAGGAACTTCTCCCGGCCCAGGTCGTAGCGGGTCAGGCCCTCCTTGGTGCGCAGCTCCTCCTCCACCTTGATCTGGGTGGCGATGCCGGCGTGATCGGTGCCGGGGAGCCAGAGGGTGGAATAGCCCTGCATTCGCTTGAAACGGGTAAGGATATCCTGGAGGGTGCAGTCCAGAGCATGGCCCATGTGGAGCTGGCCCGTGACATTGGGGGGCGGCATCACAATGGAGAAGGGCTTTTTCTTGGGATCGGGATCCCCGTTAAAGCAGTCGGCATCCTCCCACATCTTGTAGATGCGGTCCTCCACCTGCTGGGGCTCATATACCTTGGGCAGTTCTTTTTTCATGGTTGATTCTCCTATCTTCAGAACCTGGGGTTCTTATTGGACGATTTTGGAACCGGGGCAAATCCCCAAAGGCATCTCCGCCGGAAAAACAAAAACGCCCCGGGCCTTTCGGCCCAGGGCGAACGACAGTCCGCGGTACCACCTGGATTCGTGCCAAAGCACGCACTCAGCGGGCGCTTCCACGCCCCTCCCCGATAACGGCGGGATGCCGCCGGTGCTTACTCACCTTTCAGCTCCGGTGCTCCGGGACGACTTCTCCGGCGGCCTCACAGGCGCTTCCACCAACCGCGCCCTCTCTTGGCATCTGCCTGCCGGGTACTGCTTCCCATCGTTGCAGTTCCAATATACCGTTTCAGTATAGTCTTCCCATTTTGGATTGTCAAGAGTCAGCTTAACCGCAAAATCTCCTTTTTCAATCGCTGGATAATGCGCTTTTCCAGCCGGGAGATATAGCTCTGGGAGATGCCCAGTCTGTCCGCTACCTCCTTTTGCGTCTGCTCCCGGCTGCCCCCCAGGCCAAAGCGCAATGTGATGATCTCCCGCTCCCGGGGCGAGAGGGCCTCCATGGCCGCCGCCAGCAGCGAGCGGTCCACGTCCTCCTCGATGGGGCGCATCACCACGTCGGCGTCGGTTCCCAGCACGTCGGAGAGCAGCAGCTCGTTGCCGTCCCAGTCGGTGTTGAGGGGCTCGTCAAAAGACACCTCCCCTTTCCGGTTGGCATTCTTGCGCAGGTACATGAGGATCTCATTTTCGATGCACCGGGAGGCGTAAGTGGCCAGCTTGATGTTCTTGTCTGTGCGGTAGGTGCCCACGGCCTTGATGAGTCCGATGGTACCGATGGAGATGAGATCCTCAATGCCCACGCCGGTATTTTCAAACCGCCGTGCGATGTACACCACCAGCCGCAGATTATGTTCGATGAGCTCCTGCCGAGCCTCCTCCTCTCCCAGACGGGCAAGGAGCTCCGCCTCCCGCTCCTTGGTCAGCGGCGGCGGCAGGGTGTCGCTGCCGCCGATGTAGTGTACATGGCCCTGGGGCAGCAGTCCCCACTGTTCCAGCAGACGCAAAAGCCTGATCCAGATGTCCTTCATGTCTCCCTCCCCGATTTACGCTGCCGCCCCACAAAGCGGCACAATCCTCTCCCACGCCTCCGGCGCAGATCCCAACCGGCAATCCCCGGTAACGCGTCCCCTCCACCTCTGTCCAATCGCTGCGCACCGTCAGCAAAAGGCCCTCCGGCAGTCCCACCGTCCGGTAGGGTACCAGGGAGAACTGCCACCCCGGCGCCGCTGAGCGCAGAGGCTCCAGGAGATCCGCCGGGTAGCGCAGCAGCTCCGGTGTCAAAATCTGCCGCACCCGGGGCGGCAGAGCACCATCCAAAGCACCTCTGGCTGTCACCAGCACCGGTGCCCCGGAGACGGGATGCCGCAGCGCGTTCCCCGTGTCGTGGAGGGCCGTCATGGTCACCACCTGCCCCTCCAGACACACCCGCACCTTCAGGAGGCGTCCTTCCACGCCCCGCTTGGCCGCTGCCCGGAACACCACCGTCATGACGGAATAGGCAGCCGCTGCCGCGATGAGCAGCACCCGGGCATCCACATCCGTATAGAAGATGCCTCCTGCCATGGGCACGCCTCCGGAGAGAAGCCCCAGCCCCAGTACGCACCCGGCCATGGCACAGGAGAGGGCAAAAAACAGCAGTATCAGCCGCGCCAGCTTCTCCTCCCCGCCGAAAGCCGCCAGGGCCAGCAGCACCCCTGCCGCGACCTTCACCGGCGTCCGGGCCAGGAAGGAAAGCCCCGGGAGAAACACGGCCGATGCGTAAACGCCGCCCAGCAACGACGCAAGGAGATACCGTCCCCGCCGCAGGGGCCGCCCGGCCAGGCGGGCCGTACACACCAGCAGCAGATAATCCATCACCGCGTTGAGGGTGAATACGCTGTCCAGATAGACCACCGTCACGCCGCTTCCCCCTTCCTCTTCCGCTTCCGCAGCCGACGGATTTGATTATAGGCCGTCCGGTGCGGAAAAGCCGTCGTAAAAAGGAACTGTGGGATCCTCCTTCATGGAAAAACCGGGAGCCGCGTTTTTCGCAGCTCCCGGTTCAAATCTCTGTTATTCAGTTTCAACGTTCAAATACCCGCACACCGTCCTTCCAGGTCTCCAGCACCCGGATGGTCCCCAGCGACTCCCCCACTGTCCTGGTGGGATCCCGGTCCAGAACCACCAGATCCGCCCGCTTGCCGGGGGCCAGGGTGCCCTTTTGATCCTCCTCGAAATACTGGTAGGCGGCGTTGGCGGTTACCGCTTTCAGGGCAGTCCAAACGTCCACCCGCTCTTCCGGCCCCAGCACGCTGCCGTCTTTCATCCGCCGCTCCACCGCGCACCACACCGTCTCCAGCATGTCCGGGCGGATCACCGGGGCGTCCTGGTGGAAGGTAAAGGGGATCCCCAGCCGGGCGGCCGATCCGGCAGGAGAGATGTGCGCCGCCCGCTCCGGCCCCAGGTTCTTCACATGCACATCTCCCCAGTGGTACACATGGGCCACGAAAAAGCTGGGCAGCACGCCCAGGCGCTTGAGCTCCGGCAGCTGATCCAACCCCAGCAGCTGGGCGTGGATCATCACCGGGCGGATGGCAGCCGCGTCCAGTCCCTCCTTCTCCACCTGAGCAATCGCCCGCAGATACTGCTCCGCGGCGGCGTCCCCGTTGCAGTGCGAGAGCAGCTGCCGGCCCTGCGACACCGCGGTGCGGATGGCCGAGAGCACCTGTTCATCCGTCATGGTACCGTAGCCCCGGTAATCTTTTTCCCCGGCGTAAGGTGTACGCAGCCAGGCGGTGCGTCCCTGTGGCGAGCCGTCCAGGAAGATCTTGTACCCCGCTACCCGGAAGTGATGGAAATAGCCCCGCAGGCACTCCGGCAGCAGGCGCTCCGCTGCCTGCATCCCGCCGTGGTCCGCGTAACCCACCACATCCAGATACAGCTTGTCGCCTGCACAAAGAGCCTGATAAATGGGGACGAGCTGCTCGGGCAGCATCCCCTCCTGCACCGTGGTGATGCCACAGGAGCCATAGAGGGCCTGGGCCTTCTCACAGGCGGCGGTAAGGGCCGCCATATCCGGCATGGGGACTTTTCTTTGCCAGAGCAAAAAAGCGTTTTCCTCCATATAGCCGGTAAGCGCGCCGCCCTCCCGGCCCATGGCGCCCCCCTCGGGACAGGGGGTCTCCTCCGTCACCCCCAGCCGCTCCAGCGCCAGGGTGTTGAACACCCCCATGTGCCCCGACTGGTGCTGGAGGATGACGGGATGCTCCGGCGCCGCCGCGTCCAGCACCTGCCGGTCCGGATGGCGCCCCTCCGCCAGGGCGTTATGGTCGTAGCCCTGGGCCCGGACCCACTCCCCTGCGGGTACGTGATTATCCCGGATATAGGATTGAATGCGCTCCGCAATGTCCGCCCAGCTGGCGCACCCCTCCAGGGATACCTGCAAAAATCCGTTGGCCACGGCGAAAAAATGGCTGTGGGGATCCAGAAAGGCGGGCATGACTGTCCGACCCGCCAGATCCACCCGCTCCGCGTCTCCCGACGCCTGAGCCGCTACCGCCTCCCGGGCCCCCACGGCGGCGATGCGCCCGTCCCGCACCAGCAGGGCCTGGGCAGCAGGCATCCGCTCCTCCATGGTGAGGATGGTGCCGTTTTCAAAGAGATACTCCATACGCAGCTTCCTTTCCGGTGCGATCCCGCTCGTACTCTTTTCACAGTGTACCCCATCAGCGACGGTTTTGCCACGTTTTTGGAAAAAAGCGCAAAAAATCCTCCCCGGAACATCCGTCCGGGGAGGCTCACGCTTTAGTTTTTCAGGCTGTGGAGAGGCGCCGGGATCCGGCCGCCCCGGGCGATGAAGTCTGCACTGGACTCCGAATGCACCGGCATCACCGGGGCAGAACCCAGAAGTCCGCCCATCTCAATGGTATCCCCCACGGCCTTGCCGGGGGCGGGCAGCAGCCGCACGGCGGTGGTCTTGTTGTTGACCATGCCGATAGCGGCCTCGTCGGCGATGATGGCGGAGATGGTCTCCGCCGGAGTGTCCCCGGGGACGGCGATCATGTCCAACCCCACGGAGCACACACAGGTCATGGCCTCCAGCTTGTCCAGGCACAGCGTGCCGCAGCGGGCGGCGGCGATCATGCCCTCGTCCTCACTGACGGGGATAAAGGCGCCGGAGAGGCCGCCCACGGAGGAGGACGCCATAACGCCGCCCTTTTTCACCGCGTCGTTCAAAAGAGCCAGAGCCGCAGTGGTGCCGTGGGTGCCGCAGACCTCCAGGCCCATCTCCTCCAAAATCCGGGCCACGCTGTCCCCGATGGCCGGGGTGGGCGCCAGGGAGAGATCCACGATGCCGAAGGGCGTATCCAGGCGGCGGCTGGCCTCCTGGGCCACCAGCTGCCCCATGCGGGTCACCCGGAAGGCGGTCTTTTTCACCGTCTCCGCCACGGTGTCGAAGGAGGCGCCCCGGACGGCCTTCAACGCGCTGCACACCACGCCGGGGCCGGAGACGCCCACATTGATGACCTTCTCCGCCTCGCCCACGCCGTGGAAGGCGCCGGCCATGAAGGGGTTATCCTCCACGGCGTTGCAGAACACCACCAGCTTGGCGCAGCCCAGGCCGTCCCGGT
>NZ_DAWBAJ010000045.1:0-15547 GCF_052306735.1 Dysosmobacter sp.
CCCGAGACCGGCGTGCTGCTGGCCAAGGGTCTGTGCGAGCGCATCGGCATCGACGGCAAGTTCACCTATAAGCCCCAGGTGGAGGGCAAGAAGGTGCTGGACGCCGTAGACGTGGCTATGCCCACCCATTCCGAAGCCATCCAGGCAGTGCTGGACGCCCTGGTGGACAAGGACAACGGCGTCATCGGCTCCATGGCCGAGATCGACGCAGTGGGTCACCGCGTGGTGCACGGCGGTGAGGCCTTCAACAAGTCCGTCCTCATCACCGACGAGGTCATGAAGGCTCTGGAGGACTGCATCCCTCTGGCTCCTCTCCACAACCCTGCCAATATCACCGGCATCAACGCCTGCACCTCCGTCATGGGCAAGGATGTGCCTCAGGTGGCTGTGTTCGACACTGCTTTCCATCAGACCATGCCCGCCAAGGCCTACATGTATGCTCTGCCCTATGAGTATTACGAGAACGACAAGGTCCGTCGCTACGGCTTCCACGGCACCTCCCACAAGTATGTGGCCGGCCGTGCCGCCGTTATGCTGGGCAAGAAGCCCGAGGAGCTTAAGCTGATCTCCTGCCACCTGGGCAACGGCTCCTCCGTCACCGCCATCGACGGCGGCAAGAGCGTGGACACCTCCATGGGCTTCACTCCTCTGGCCGGTCTCCCCATGGGCACCCGCTCCGGCGATCTGGATGCCGGCATCCTGCAGTATATCATGAACAAGTACAACATGAATATCGATGAGATGCTCAACATCCTCAACAAGAAGTCCGGCGTTCAGGGTGTCTCCGGCGTCTCCTCTGACTTCCGCGATCTGGAGAATGCCCACAAGGAGGGCAACGAGCGGGCCGGCCTGGCTGTAGACATGTTCAACTACGGCGTCAAGAAGCTCATCGGCGCCTATGCCGCTGCCATGGGCGGAGTGGATGCCATCATCTTCACTGCCGGCGTGGGCGAGAACTCCGCCTCTCAGCGGATGGCCATTGCCTCCGGTCTGGAATTCATGGGCGTGAAGATGGACGCTGAGGCCAACAACACCCGGGGTAAGGAAGCTGTCATCTCCGCCGCCGACTCCAAGGTGAAGGTTCTGCTGATTCCGACCAACGAGGAGCTCATGATCGCCATGGACACCGCCGCCATCGTCAAGGGCTGAGAATTTTCAAATTTATAATCAAAACACCAGGGCCGCAGGCAAATGCCTGCGGCCCTGGTGTTTTCCCTATCACGTCTCCGCTCCCGTAGAGGTGGTACCCGTCTCGTCCAGCTCCCGCAGGGCGGAGATGGTACCCAGGGTGGTTCCCAGCTGGGTCAGCAGAAGCGCCGCCCGGGCCAATTCCTCTGCCGAAAGGCTTCGGGCTATGGACAGCGCCTCAATGGCAGCGCTCTGTTCCAGCGCGTCCACGGCCATCCCTCCCCTCTTTAGGACAGTCTATGCGCAGGAAGGGGCTGGCTTGCTCACTTTTCTGCCAGAAGTCCGGCGAAATAGTCTCCTTGTGTGCGCAGGTCGGTCTGGCCGGTGTATGTGAGCAGCAGCGCGCAATTTTCACGGCGGGCCACCACACACTGGAAGCCATCCTCCCCGGTAAAATCCCCTTTGCCGGCACTCCACCAGAAGTCGTCTAATCCGGGGACCTCCATCTGTGCCACCCGATCTTCACTTCCATACCGCTTCAGTGTGTACAGCAGATCCTCTTCCACCCGCTCCGCCAGCTTCTCCGTACGCATACAGTAATAGTCCGTGCTGGCAAACATCCAGCGGCCATCCGGCAGGCACGTTGACTGATGGGTCCAGTACATCTGCGGTGCCGGCCACAGGGACTTGCCCTCTGCGGAAAAAGAACGCAGCTCCTCCAGGCCGTCCAGCTCCCGCAGGTCCGCATACACCACCTCCGGCAGGACGGCCTGACCGCCCTCTTCCATGGCAGGGGTGGTAAAGCGCAGGCTAGTGCCGCTATGCAGGAAATAAACTGCCACATAAATCACGATCGACAGGATCTTGACGCTCTGCGTCACATATTTCTTCAGCTTCCAGGGGCAGGGGCGTTTCAGGGGCATCCCGGCGTTCAGGGATCGCAGCAGCCGGCGCATCTGCCGCACATCCAGCACTTCCAAAAAGAGCCCGTACCCCAAAACGATTACCAAGAGGATCCACTCCCCCGGCAGGGCACGCTGCAGCTGATTGATTAACGGCGTGTCTCCGGCGCCCCAAATCCAGGGATAGAGGAAGATCACCACAAGCAAAAGCAGGATTCCCGGCAAGCGCAGCAGACGGAGGCGCATCTTCCGACGAAGATAGCCATACCCCATCCCCTGAACCACCGGATCCGTGTCCAGCTCCGGGGCGGTGGGGTCGTCGCACTGCCAGACGTGAAATGTCCCTGCCAGGGTACAGACATACTCCCACCCCATCTCCTGATAGGTCTCCATCATCTCCCTCTTTGGCCGTCCCTCTTCCCGCAGCAGAGGCTGGAACCGATAGCGGCAGGGGGCCGCTCCCTCCCAATGGAAGATGCCATAAAGGCCTTTAAACCGGATCAGGCGGTACCCCTCCCGGGCCCGCTCCTCCAACCAAGATTCCAGCGCCGCCACATCATAGGTCCCCACAGGACGCAGTTCCTTATATTCCTGCTTTTTCCGCAGCTCCGACATATCCCATTTCTCCTCTCTACTGCTGCAAAAGCCCGGCCAAATAGTCCCCGGCGGTGCGCAGGTCGGTTTGTCCCTCATACTCCACCAGCAGCACCTGCCGTCCCAGCCGGGCCACGGCATACTGGTAATACTGGTCCTCCCCCCACCAGAGGCCATCGAGGTCATCGGTCTCCACCGCCGTCAGGGCGGGGTGTCCGTCCACTCCAAAAGAGGCAATCCGCCTCTGCGTCAGTTCCTTCGCCAGCTGCCTGGACAAACCCTCCGTCAGCAGACGGTAGTAGGTGGTCTCTACCCAGGATTCCACCGGGTAGGAGTCTCCCTTTCCGACTCCAAGAGACCGCTGCCGGGTCTCGTACATCCGGGGACACAGCTCCTGGACCTTGGTTCGGCAGCCCCAGAACTCCGTCTTCTCCGCTCCCTCCAGAGCCGCCAGATCCACATAGACCACACCGGATCCCGGGTCATGATAACTGTCTCCGGCGTCCCAGCCCTCTTTCAAGCTGCTGCCATTCATTGTGGAAAAGCCGCTGAAAAAATGCAGGAAAAGCATCCATCCCAGCGCAACTGCCAAGACCCGGGCCAACCACTTCTGGTGCCGGTAGGGCCGGGGACGCTCCAAGGGGATCCCGGTGCAGAGGAACCGCAGCAGCCGGCGCATACTGAGCACCTGACAGACCATAAGCGCCACTACCAATACCGCCGCCAGCGTCCCCGCAGTCAGCTGTCCCGGTGCAAAATCCTCCAAGGTATCCAGCAAAGGCGTGGATGCCAACCCGGAGAGAAGCAGATACTCCCCAGCCAGCACTGTCAGCAGCACCAGATCCAGCACGATGTTCCGGTGCATCTTCCGCCGGAGATACCGGTATCCCATCCCCTGGACCACCGGGTCCGTATCCAGCTCCGGGGCGGTGGGATCCTCACACCGCCAGACGTGGAAGGTGCCCGGGATGGTCCCGGCATACTCCCACCCCAGCTCCCGGTAGGCTTCCGCCATCTCCTCCGGCGGCCGCTTCTCCTTTTTGGACAGGGGCTGCATTCGGTACCGACAGGTGAAAGGCTCCGCCTTTTCAAAAACGCCGCTCCACCCTGTCATACCCACCAGACGGTAGCCCTGATGGGCCATGTCCTCCAGCCAGGTCTCGTTGGCCGCCACATCATAAACGTTGGCGGGCCGCAGCTCTTTATATTGCGCATCCTTTACAAAGCGTTCTTCCGTCATGACTGCGGCACCTCTCCAAATCGCTCCAGGGCATCGGCAAACACATCCAACTTTTGGCGTAGATCCAGGCTCCCGTCATACTGGTATTCCAGCAGCTGTCCCCCGCTGCGGAGGAGCAGGAACTGCACGCCGCTGTCAAAGCGGAACAGCCACACCCCGTCCAGGACCGGGTGGGAAAGCGTCTCCAGCCGCCCCTCCCACTCTGCCGACTCCTCCACCCAGGCCGCTGCCATCCGCTCCGCCTGGAAGGGCAGCCACATGCGGTAATACTTCGTCAAGACAAAGGGCGGCTGGTCAAAGTCCCCCTCACTGCTCCACCAGGATTCCCGGGCGGCAAAGTTCCGAATGCGCAGAGCCTCTGCTTCCCGGCAGGGCGGTTGGTCTCCCAACTCCGCCAGGGACACATAGGGCACCGGCTGGCCGAAGTTCTCTACGGGCTCAAAAGGCCGGGACGAGGGCTGGAACAACAGTATCACCCGGGACAGGAAGAACACCGCCCATACTGCCAGGACCAAAGTGGAAAGTGCCCTGGCCCCCCGGTAGGGTCTGCGGTGGGGTTGGGGTACGCCGATCCGCAGAGCCCGAATATACCGCCGCAGGCACCAATCCGTATAAACCGCCGCAGGCACAACGGCTGCCACGGCCGCCCAGCCAAGGAGGGTAGACCACCAGGGCGTCCAGTGGTCCACCTCACGGAGCAAAGAGGTCCCGGAACAGAACGTCCATGCCAGAAGCGCCAAAATATATGCCAACAGGATGGCCCAGATGCGAAAGCCCCTGCGCTCCATCCGCAGCAGGAAGTGATAGGCACCTCCCTCTGTCTCCGCCTCCGTGAACAGCTCCGGGGTCTCCGGATCGTCGCAGCGCCAGATGTGGAAACTCTTCCGGATTGTGCAGACATACTGCCAGCCCAGTTCCTCATACAGCTCCCGCCGGTGCTGATCCGGGGCTTTCTCTTTTTGGATCATGGGCTCCAACCGGTACCGGACCGCTTTGGGCTCGCCCCGGTCAAATACCGGCAGGATGGTATACTCCGAGAGGAATTCTCCTTTGGCAGCCTGATCCTCCAGCCACGCCTGGACAGCCGGGATATCATAGGGGAATACCGCCAGGTGCAGTCTTGTTCCGCTGTTCATACAGGCCCCTCCTCTCTACTGCAACTCCGCCAGCACAGCGGCGTAGTCGTCCAGATGGTCCGCCACCCCTTTTACGCCGAAGGCCCCCACATAGATCACCGCTTTTCCCCGGCAGGCAATGAGGAAGGTATTGTACTGCGTCCGGGCCAATGTCACATAGTCCATGCCCGGGACCTCCGGCTCTGTAAACTCTGCCTCCGGCCAGGCCGCCCGGACCTGTTCCACCTGCTCAACGTAGAGGGGCTCCGCCAGGGCGGAAAATCTCAGCGAGTAATACTCACTGAGGATCCGGGGCTCCCCGCTGCCGCTGTAGGTCTCCCAGAGATCGCTGTGGATTGGGGATAAAAACGAGGGATTCTCCAGGTGGACATCCGAGCTTTGCCGGCTCTCATCCAATGCGGGGTCCAGCTGATAGCCCATCAGGCGGGGCGGCTCCGTATCATGCTGCGCGCTGGAAATCCCCAGCTGCCAGAAGGGATAACCCAGCCAGAGGACATAGAAAATCATCAGGAGTGCGGTGCCCACCGCGGCCCGGCGGCGGTTCTTCTTCCAATCTCCTGTGTGAGTCCGGGGGAATCCCGCCGCCATCTGGCGGCGCATGCGGCGCAAGCCCCCCAGCGCCCGCACCGTCTCCCACGCCAGCCAAGGCAGCAGCACAGCGGCAAACACGATCTCCGCATCGGTTCCCAGAATCAGATCCTCCACCGGGGTCTCCGACCGGAGCAGCCGGAGGGCAAACAGCCCTACGCAACCCAGCAGAAACAGCCAGCTGAGCACCAGCCCCCGCCGGGTCTTTTTCAGCAGCTTTTCCACCAGCCAGTTCTCCGCCACCGGATCCGTCTGCAGCTCCGGGGCAGCCGGATCCAGGCAGTAAAAGATCAAAAACTCTCCCATGGAGCACAGGCGCCGCCAGCCCAGCTGGGCATAGAGCTCCTCCGCCGCCTCCTGCTGATCTTGCCTCCGGCCCCCCAGAGGTTCCAGCCGGAACCGGCAGGGCCGGGGCTCCCAGCGCTCAAAGGTTGCAAAATGTCCGCCGCACTTTTCCAGAAGCCAGCCCTCCGCCGCCATATCCTCCAGCCAGTTCTCCATCATGCCCATGTCCCAGCGATTGTCCGGGATCAGACGCCGAATACGGTTTTTCATGCCTCACTCCCCCTCCCGTTCGCCATCCGCCACGCAAAGGCGCAGCCGGCTGAGTTCCTGCCGGAACAGGGCCCGGCCACGGTCCGTGATGGCATAGGTGCGCTTGCGGCCCTCCACTGCTGTTTCCACAATGAGGCCTTCCTCCTGGAACTTGGCCAGGATCGTATATAGGGTCCCTGGGCCCAGAGGTACCCGGCCCACCGTGGTATCATCCACGTACTGCACGATTTCCGCGCCGCATCGCTCCTGATGCAGCAGAGAAAGCAGCACGTAAAACATGCTCTCCGTCAGCACCTTCAGCGGCTCCTTGGCCACGGCCTTCACCTCCCAATATCGAGACACGATATTCTCTGATTACAGAGTAATATCGTGTCTCGATATTGTCAAGCACTTTCTTCCAAAGCAGCAGTTTCCTCTGCTGACAGGTTTTGTGGGTTGTCTCTTTTGCCAGTTTTCTGTATTATTTTTTGTGACACTTCACAAGAGAGGACGAATTACATGAAAAAGCGAATCCTATGCGGACTGTTGTCCGCCGCCCTGCTTGCGTGTACAATGCCTGCCCAAGCCGCCAGAACCACTGTCCCCGTTCAGATCGACGGGGAACGGCTCCAGGCAGTCTCCTACCTGGAGCGTGGCGTCACCTATGTCCCTATGCGCACCTTTTTGGAATCCCTGGGAGATTGGAGCATCTGGTGGGACGCCGGCGCTGGAGAGGCGGCGGCGGTCTCCGGCTCCACCTCCCTCCGGGCCGATCCGGCAGCGGATACCGTCACCATCCGGGGCAAATCTTATACCGGGAAGGTCTGGGTGGAAAACGGCCGGACGTACATCCCCCTGCGCATTGTCATCACCGCCCTGGGCGGCCAGGTGGCCTGGGACCGCTACATGAGCGGCGCGGCTGTCACCTCCCCGGGGGCGGAGCATGACGCCTCGGATCTCTACTGGCTCAGCCGCATCATCCACGCCGAGGCACAGGGTGAGCCCCTCACCGGCAAAACGGCCGTGGGCAATGTGGTAATGAATCGAGTGGAGAGCACGGACTTCCCCTCCACAATCCCCGGGGTAATTTTTGACCGGGTAAACGGCGTGCAGTTTCAGCCCACTGCCAACGGTGCCATCTTCAACACACCTTCGGAAAAATCCCTGGATGCTGCCCGGCAGGCTTTGAATGGTGTAAAGCCGGTGGGTGAATCTTTATACTTTTACGCCCCCGCCCTTTCCCAAGGAGCCTGGATCACCGCCAACCGGGTCTATTACACCACCATCGGCGGTCACCGCTTCTATCTGTAAACCAGGGAATTTGACTTTTCCCAGGCCAGCAGTTACAATAATGGATACGGAATAAACCGTTTCGCGGTTTATTCGCACGGTGCAAGCCGTGCATCTGAAGATAAAGGAGTCCTACCCATGCTCTTTGATCAGCGTCCCAGAATCCATTACCGCGCTGCACCGGCCCGTGAGGTCATCTGCCAGCTGCGTTTTCCTACCATTCTCTCCATCAACAATGTGGAGCCCGCCGACTTTCAGGAGGCGATCCGGGATCAGTTCCCCCAGTACGCCCGCCGGCAGGATCAGCCCGCCCCAAAAGTCACCGGACTGGGCGGCCCCTCTCCCCGGGTGGAGCAGCAAGCTCCCATCACCAACTATCACTTTCTCTCCGCCGATGGGCAGTGGAAGCTGAACCTGACGGAAAACTTCATTGCCCTGTCCACACTGGGCTATCCCGGCTGGGAGGAATTTGCCCGCCAGCTGGACCGCCCCCTGGCGGAGTTCATCCGGCTTTATAAGCCCGCCTTTTTCCAGCGGGTGGGACTGCGGTATGTGAATCTCTTTTCCAGGCAGGCGCTGAATCTGGAGGGTACCCCCTGGTCGGAACTCATTGCTCCCGCCTACGTGGGGCCTTTAAGGGAGCCGGATGTGCGGGAAGATCAGGTTTTGAACCTGGGCTGTGATCTGCAGATCAAGCTGGATTCCAGCTGCCAGGCCAAGATCCACGCCGGTCCCGGCCGGATTAAGAGCAACCGGCCTGACGCGCCTCAGGATCCGGAAGTTAAGTTTATCCTGGACATGGATCTGTCCATGGGTGGAAACACCCCCTGCACCCTGGCGGCAGGCGCCCTGGAAACCCTCCACGGCCACGCGGACCGGGTGTTTGAGGGAGCCATTACGGATACCCTGCGGGAAGCTCTGGATCCCGTATAATTACGCATAATTTCCTGCATAAAGCAGCCGGTAAAATGTGGAAAACCTGCATTTTACCGGCTGTTTGTGATTTCTACACGAAAACGAATGTCTTTGTGGGGCGAATTTGGGAAAGATTTAACATTGCGCTAAAGCAGTGAAGTTCGGTATCCTTATTATACTGTGTAAAAGGTTTCTGGGAAACCAAATTGGAAATGAGGGATACTGGTATGTTAAAAAGCGAATATCTGCAGCGGGTCTACTCCCAGGTAGTTACCCGGGATCCCGACCAGCGGGAATTCCATCAGGCGGTTCTGGAAGTGCTGGAAAGCCTGGATCTGATCGTTGACAAGCACCCCGAGTACGAGCAGCACGGTATCATCGAAGCCTTTGTGGAGCCGGAGCGCATGATTTCCTTCCGGGTGCCCTGGATGGATGATGAGGGCCATGTACATATCAACCGCGGCTACCGCATCCAGTTCAGTTCCGCCATCGGCCCCTACAAGGGCGGCCTGCGGTTCCATCCCACGGTAAACCTGTCTATTCTGAAATTCCTGGGCTTTGAGCAGATCCTCAAAAACAGCCTGACCGGCCTGCCCATGGGCGGCGCCAAGGGCGGCGCCGACTTCGACCCCAAGGGCCGCAGCGACGACGAGGTCATGCGTTTTTGCCAGAGCTTCATGACGGAGCTCAACCGCCACATCGGCCAGTTCGTGGATGTGCCCGCCGGTGACATCGGCGTGGGCGCCCGGGAAATCGGTTTCCTGTTCGGCCAGTACCGCCGGATCCGCGGCAGCTATGACGCCGGCGTCCTCACCGGCAAGGGCCTGGCCTTCGGCGGTTCCCTGGCCCGGACTGAGGCCACCGGTTACGGCCTTTGCTACCTGACGGAGGAGATGCTCAAGTGCATGAAGGGCGACAGCCTGGCCGGCAAGACCGTGGTGATCTCCGGCTCCGGCAATGTGGCCATCTTCGCCACGGAGAAGGCCATGCAGCTGGGTGCCAAGGTGGTGGCCCTCAGCGACTCTAACGGCTATATCCATGATCCCCACGGCATCCGGCTGGATGTGGTGAAGGACATCAAGCTGGGCCACCGCGGCCGCATCAAGGAATATGCGGAGCGTGTTCCCGGCAGTGTGTATCACGAGGGCTTCCGGGGAATCTGGACCATCCCCTGCGACGTGGCTCTGCCCTGCGCCACCCAGAACGAGATCGACGGCGATATGGCCCAGACCATTGTGAAGAACGGCTGCATGGCTGTAGCAGAGGGCGCCAATATGCCCTGCCGTCCCGAGGCCATCCGGGTGTTCCAGGACGCCGGGCTGCTGTTTGCTCCCGCCAAGGCGGCCAACGCCGGCGGCGTGGCCACCAGCGGTCTGGAGATGAGCCAGAACAGCATGCGCTTCTCCTGGACCTTCGAGGAAGTGGACAGCAAGCTCAAGACCATTATGACCAATATCTTCCACAACATCTACGATGCCTCTGTGGAATGCGGCGTCCCCGGCGACCTGGTGGTGGGCGCGAACATTGCAGGCTTCCTGAAAGTTGCCGGCGTTATGCTGGCTCAGGGCCTGATCTGATGAATGACCGGCGCACGATTTCGTGCGCCGGTTTTTTTTGCGGACTTTTGAAGAAATCAGGTATTCCGCCTCGTATCAATGAGCAAGACAACCGTAACATCCCGTGCATTTCCCGCTCTTATTTGTAAAGGAGACGGAAAATGTTGCAAAACCATGAATTTTACAGGAGGACGATTGACAAGCAAACATGGATTCTGTATGCTATAACCGTACTAGATGAACTAATACGGTTGATACAGTTGTTGTGTGCCGTCCAGGAGCGGCAAGGAGAGAGTGTATGAAAATTCTGATTACATCAGACTGGTATGCCCCCACCGTCAATGGGGTGGTGACATCTGTCTTAAACCTGCAGCGTGGGCTGGAGGCTATGGGCCACGAGGTTCGGATCCTGACCTTGTCCGAAACCGCCCACTCCCGCACAGAGGGGCCGGTTACGGCCATCGGCGCCATCGGCGCCGGGCGCATCTATCCCGGTGCCCGTCTGCGCGCCGCTCCCGGGACGGAGCTCTTACAGGAGCTGGCGGCTTGGAAGCCGGATATCATCCATACCCAGTGTGAGTTCTCCACGTTTTTGATGGCCCGCAAGCTCTCCGCTCTCACCGGCGCTCCCATGGTGCACACCTACCACACCATGTACGAGGACTATACCCACTACTTTTCCCCCAGCCGCCGGTGGGGCCGCAAGGCCGTGTCCGTCTTCTCCCGGTGGGTGGTGAACCAGACTGCCTGTGTCATCGCCCCCACCGTGAAAGTGCGCCGTCTGCTGGAGGGCTATCAGGTGAACCGCCCCATCCATGTGATTCCCACCGGTATCGATCTGAGCCGCTTCTGCCGCCCGGTGGATGAGATCCAGCTGAATGTGCTGCGCCGCAGCCTGGGTATCCCCGCAGAGGCCTTTGTGATGGTATATGTGGGCCGCCTGGCCGAGGAGAAGAACATCAGCGAACTGCTCCACCAGACTGCCGCCCTTTCCGATCCCAGCGTCCGGCTGCTGCTGGTGGGAGACGGTCCCTACCGCACCTCCCTGGAATCCCAGGTGCAGGCGCTGGGGCTTACGGAACAGGTGATTTTCACCGGAATGATTCCCCCGGATCAGGTGGCGGACTATTACCGGCTGGGCAATGTGTTCGTCAGTGCCTCCTCCAGCGAGACCCAGGGGCTGACCTATCTGGAAGCCCTCTCCTCCGGCGTACCGGCCCTGTGCCGCCGGGATGAATGCCTGGAAGGTATCATCCGGGACGGGTTCAACGGCTGGCAGTATCAGGACAGCGCCCAGTTCCGCAAGCACCTGCAAAAACTCATGGAAGATCCCGCGCTTGGTGTCCAGATGGGACGCAGCGCCGCGGAACTGGCCCAGCAGTCGTTTTCCTATCAGGCCTTTGCCTCCCGGGTAGCCGCCGTCTATGAACAGGTATTGGGCGTCCATCCCCGCTCTGCCGGAGCTGCCTGATTCCAAGCATAAGGAGACCAAGCCATGCCCAAATTCATCAACAAGACCACCATCAATATCTGCTCAGCCGTAGGCGTCGTTTTGTGCGTGCTGTTTGTTGCCTACGGCCTGAAGCATCAGCTTTTCACCTCCCAGGACGCCCTGCGCCAGTTCGTGGGGGCCTGGGGCGTGCTGGGCATTGCCGCCTTCATTCTCTTTCAGGCGGTGCAGGTGGTGATCCCCATTCTGCCCGGCGGGCTGGGCTGCCTTGCCGGCGTGGTACTCTTCGGTCCCTGGATGGGCTTTGCCTATAACTATACCGGTATCTGCCTGGGGTCCCTGGCCGCCTTTGCCCTGGCGCGCCTCTACGGAAAGCCCGTTTTATCCGTGTTGTTCCGCCAGGAAACCATTCAGAAATACGAGGCCTGGACAGACCGTCACTTTGACCGCTGGTTTGCCGCCGCCATTTTCTTCCCGGTGGCACCGGACGATTTCCTGTGCTGGCTGGCCGGCACCACCCGTATGACCCTGCGGCGGTTTTCCGCCATCATCCTGCTGGGAAAACCCGCCTCTATCGCGTTGTACAGCATCGGCCTCAACGTGATCTTTCGGTGGATCTCCGGCTTGTTTCCCGCCTGAGCGCGGAGATTGGAGGCATATTTATGAGCGTACAGCTGTATACTGGCTCGCTGTCCCTGGTGCGCAAAAGCGGCGTGGGACGGGCCGTGGAGCACCAGAGAGAGATGCTGCGCCGCAGCGGCATCGACGTGACCGTCCGTCCGTCTCCGGACGCCCGGGTGGTTCACTGCAACACCGTGTTCCCCGATTCCCTGGCCGCCGCCCTGTGGGCGAAGCTGCGGGGAAAAAAGGTGGTTTTCTACGGCCACTCCACCATGGAGGATTTCCGGGATTCCTTCCGGGGCTCCAATTTCCTGGCGCCGCTGTTCCGGCGCTGGATCATGCTCTGCTACAACCGGGGTGATGTGGTCATCACCCCCACCGAGTACTCCCGCCGCCTGCTGACGGACTACGGGGTCCGCCGCCCGGTCTATGCCCTGAGCAATGGCGTGGACACCGGGTTCTTTGCCCCCTCTCAGGAGCGCCGCCAGGCCTTTCGGGCCCAGTATGGCCTGCGGGAAGAGGACAAGGTGGTTATGTCCGTAGGACACACCATTGCTCGCAAGGGCCTGCCTGAGTTTGTCCAGCTGGCTCGTTCCCTGCCGGATGTGCGCTTTTTCTGGTTCGGTCACACGCCCCCGGAGCTGATTCCCCGGAACATTCGGGAAGCCATGGACAATGCTCCGGAGAACCTCTGCTTCCCGGGCTTTGTGGAGCGGGAGGAACTGCGGGATGCCTACTGCGGCTGCGACGTCTTTGCCTTTTTGTCCCACGAGGAGACGGAGGGCATCGTGGTACTGGAAGCTCTGGCCTGCGGCATCCCAGTGGTGCTGCGGGACATCCCCGTCTATGAGGGATGGCTGACCCACGGCGTACAGGTCTACAAGGCCGGAGACGACGCCCAGGTTCTCCGGGAAGTGTCGGGTTTGCTGGACGGCTCTCTCCCCTCCCTGGCCGAAGCGGGCCTGCAAACGGCCCGGAGCCGGAGCCTGGAGGCTATGGGAGCCCTGCTCAGAGGCATCTACGAAAAGGAACACCTCCCTTACGATACCCCCGCCCAGCTTCTGCCGGATCAACTGGCCAGGAGGCAGGCGGCTATGCTCCCGGGCAGCCGACACTGGATGGGATAATAGGACTCTCTGTCATACATCCATGGATACTGGTGCCCCTAAGGGGCACCGGTATTTTTCACAGAATCAAACGAGGCGGACGCAATGCGTCCGCCTCGTTCAGCTGGCAATTCGGCAATGTTTTGATGTTGAATTATTTCTCGATGGGGAACTCCACCGCGCCGGCAGCACCGGCGGCGATGGAATAGCGGGGGAACACCACCACAGGCACACCATCGTCCCGGATATAGAACGAGGTGTTCTCATCCACAGTGGTGAAACCGCCCTGGTCCGCAGAGAAGAAGTAGGTGAAGCCATCCTCATCCACGCTGGCATCGATCTGTGCCTGAATGGCGGTATTGCAGATGTTCACCCAATCCTCGCCCAGGAGATCTTTCAGGGTGATATCCCGGTCGTTCTCCAGATCCAGGTTGTAGAAATACTGCTGGTTATAGGCATTGAAGGAACCCTGGAACAGATCCACCACAAAGGATACGGTGGTGGACGTCTGACTCTTGATCTCATAGTCCACGATGACATCCATCTGCCGCTGTTCCCATTCCTCCTCGGTGCCGCCGGTGGCCAGGAATGCCTCCTTATATTCCGCGAAGAGTTCCTTGGTCTCGGCCAGGTGCTGATCCACCCGCTCCTGGATCTCGGCATTCACCTTGTCCGCCAGATCACTGTCCGCCTCGATCTCCGGCACGGAGACCTGGTAATTGGTCTGACCCTGGGTGGTCTCATAGCTGCGGACGGTCAGTACCTGAAACACTCCGCCCAGCACCGGCACGTCGGCAGCAGCGGCTGCAAACGTCGGGGACAGATTCAGTCCGCCCAGCAGCAGGGCAAAGCAGGCTGCCACGGTACCCACAGAGCGCCACGCCCGGCGGGCACCCACGCTCCGGCGGTGTGCTGCCTTTCCCTGGCGGATCCCGGCCTGGACACGGTCCGCCAATTCTTCGGGGATGGGAATCTGCTCATAATCATTTTTCGCGCTGGTCCACTTATTCATAAAATTTCCACTCCTTCCATAGACACCCTGAGCTTCTTCAAACCCGTATACAAGCGAGTCTTGACCGTACTCAGGTTCCAGCCGGTGACGGCGCTGATCTCCTTGAGAGACAGTTCCTCGTAAAACCGCAGCTTTACAATGGTCTGGATCTCCGGCGGCAGGGCATCCACCCTGCGGGAGAGCGTATCGTCTGCCGGCAGCGGATCTTCATAGCTGCCGCAGTCCAGGGCATCGGGGGGCACAAAGGTCACCCGCTTACGCTGGCGCAGCAGGTCTGTACAAGTATTTACCAAAATGCGGTAAAACCAAGTACGAAGGGCCTCCGGCTCATGCAGGCTATCTTGTTTTTCCAGTGCCCTGCAGACAGCAGTCTGTACTGCGTCCAGAGCCTCTTCCCTGTCTTTGAGATAGCTGTAAGCCAGACGGTAAAACCGCGCCTGGTTTTCCACAAGGAAAGCAGTTAATTGATCTTCCGGAATTCGTGCCACAATGAGGATCCTTTCTTCTCATTCTGTCTATTAGACGCATCAGCCACGGAAAAAGTTTTACAATTTCCGTTCCACAAACTGGAATTTTTATTAAGAAGGAAAAAGCCCCGGCGCATGCGCTGCATACGCCGGGGCCGTTTTCAGTTTTCGGAAGCGGTCTGATTCTCAAAGGCCCCGCCAGGCCTCCGGCCGCAGGCGGCTGAGGTCGTGCTCCGCCGCGTCGATGGTGCGCAGCATGGCCTCCTGGTCCTGATTGAGGGTACCCTTGAGCACCAGGTAGTTGCTGGCGTGATTCATACGGAACACACTGCCGGGGCTGTCCAGGTTCTCCACCAGGAGGCGGGTCTCCTCCAGGACCTGAGGCTGGGTGAGCAGTTGGAACTTTCCGGTGTGGACCCAGTCATAGAGGGGGGTCTCCGGCTCCACCATCAGCGTCAGCATGCCGATATACTCCGGATTCATGGCGTTGAAGGCTTTGGCGGTCTCCACAGCGTGGGACTCCAGCAGTTCCGGGCCGCCCAGGCCGGTGATGGCGGTGACGGAGAGGGCGATGCCGTTTTTGCGGACCTTCTGCCCCATCTCCACGATCTCCGCGGCCTTGTGTCCCTTGTTCATCAGCTCCAGCACCTGATCGCAGCCGGACTCCAGGCCCATGTAGACCATGGTGAGTCCTTTCTCCCGCAGGGTGCGCAGCTCCTCATCCGTCCGGATGCGGATGCTGGCGGGAGAGGCATAGCTGGTGACCCGCTGGCACTCCGGGAACAGCTCCCGAATGGTATCGAGGATGGTGTAGAGCTCCGCCGCCCGGCGCACCAGGGCGTCACCATCCGCCAGGAAGATCTTATCCACATACGGATAGACCTGCCGGGCCATGCGGAAGTCCTCCAGCACCTCATCCAGCGGCCGCAGGGCGAAGCGTTTTTCCTTGTACATGCTGCAAAAGGCGCAGGTATTGTGGCTGCACCCGTAGGTCACCTGGACGATGAG
>NZ_DAWBAJ010000046.1:0-15422 GCF_052306735.1 Dysosmobacter sp.
GATACAGCTTGGCCGCCCGGCTCATCACCATGATGAGCTGCACCTTCTCCCGGGTGCCCTTGCTCATCTGCTTGATGCGCTGCTGGGGAGAGATCCCCAGATGGGTGAGCATCTCCATGGCGGCATCCGGCCGGAAGTCCTTGTAGAAGTCCTGGTAGAACTCCATCAGCTGCCGGGCGGACATCCAGGTGGGGATGGCCGTGCGCTCAGGCAGGTAGCTGACGCAGGCGTGGCTCTCCTTCCCCGGGGTCTGCCCGTCGATGTAAATACCGCCCTCGCTGGGGGTCAGCAGCCCGTTGGCCAGCTTGATGAGCGTGGTCTTGCCGCTGCCGTTGGGGCCCAACAGCCCCACAATCCGCCCCGGCTCCACCGTGAGGTTCACGTGATCCAGGGCGCTGACCGAGCCGTAGCGCTTGGCCAGATCCTTACATTCCAAGATCGGCATTGCCGTCTCCCTCCTTCATAGCCTCCTGCCGCAGCAGGTCCAAAATCTCCTCCCGGGCGTATCCCAGCCGCCCCATCTCCTTGAGAAACCGTTGGATATGGCCCCGGGCCAATCCCCGCTTCGCCTGTTCGATCATAGTCTCATCCTCCGTCACAAACCGTCCGGCAGTCCGCTGGCTGTACACCAGGCCGTCCCGCTCCAACTCCGCCAGAGCCCGCTGCATGGTGTTGGGATTCACCCCGGCCTCCGTGGCCAGGTCCCGCACCGACGGCAGCCGCTCCCCAGGCGGAAACACACCTGAGACGATGCCCACCTTGATCTGCCCGATGAGCTGGGAGTAAATGGGCAGATCGTTGGAAAAGCTCCACTGCATGGAAGCACCTCCCTTTCGTTTGTACTGTTGTACTAAGTGATTAATACAATAACACAACTTAAGGATTTGTCAAGGGGGAAATGCAGAAAATTTTTTCCGCAGGACAAAAAATGCCCCGGAGGAGACCCTCCGGGGTGTTGGATTCATCAAGATTCTGTTTTCTTCGGGCTGTCCAGACGGCGGCCCCCCACGGCCAGGGCAAGGCCCACCAGGACAAGGGCCACTCCGTGCAGTATATCGCCGCCGTAATAGGACAGTGCGTCTCCTGCCGGTACGCCCCAGCTCAGCATGGTACCGCCCCAGAGCAGGCTTGCCAGTGCCAAGGCAGCGCCGCCTGCGGCCAGCACCGTCCCGGCGTGATACCAGCGGATGTGTCCGGCGATGCGGGCGCCTCCCGCAGCCGCTGTCAACCCGGCGGCGATCCAGCCCAGGTCCGCCGCAATTTGGCTTCCTCTGTGATTATGGAACAGATACGTCCCCATCCCCTCCCAAAAGGTACGCTGATCCACCTGACGCATCAGCTCCCCCCAGGTGCCGGACACGAACTCCAGTAGCCGCCACAGGCCGTACAGGGCCACCGGTACCCCCAGCAGCCAGCCCCGGTCCCGGATCCAGGCGCCCAGGCTCCGCAGCCGCTCCCGGGAGTCTGCGGTGGGCCGCTCCGGGGCGTCCTCCAACAATAAGTAATCGGTGGTGACCCCGAACCGGCGGCTGATGCGCACGATCTTCTCCGCTTCCGGCATGGCCTCGTCCCGTTCCCACTTGCTCACCGCCTGTCGGCTCACATCCAGCGCCTCCGCCAGGGCGTCCTGGCTCAGGCCCTCCCGGGCCCGGAGGCTTTGCAGCTTCTCTCCAAAGGTCATAGGCGTATCCTCCCGTCTAGTTCTGGCCTCAGGATACCATGTGCTCCCGCTCCGCCGCCAGCAACCGAAGCTGGAACTTCCGCAACCAGCGGTAGCGAGGACACTTTTTTCCTATTTTCAGCGGTATTTGGCCTCCAGACGGGCCACCACATCCGCCAGGGCACCCTCCCGGGCGTCGGCGACGATGGTGGCGCCGCTCTCCCGCACGGCGGGGACGCAGTTGGCGGGGGCGAAGCCCTCCGCCGCGGCGGTGAGCATGGGGATGTCGTTGGCCTCGTCCCCCACGCAGTACACGTGGTCCATGGAGATCCCCAGCCGGGATGCCAGGCGCCGGACCATGCCGCCCTTGTTGGCGCCCTTGGCGGTCATCTCCAGCAGTGTCTGGCCGGAGAAGATCAGCTCGTAGTCCTCCGCCCAGCCCTGAGCGGTGAGAAAGTCCCGGGCAGCCTCCAGATCCCGGTGCTCCGCCTCAAAGAGGAGCTTCCCCAGGGGCAGGGGCACCTCCAGCAGGGAGGGCGCCTCCGTCACCGCCGCCTTGGTGATGTGCTCATGCTGGCGGGTGATGTCGTTGGGGTGGACGGCGTGGATGACGTTGTCGATGTGGTAGGCCTCCACGGCCATGCCGGGAAAGTGGTCCAGCACCGTCTGCCCCCGGGCGCGGGCCTCCCCGTCCAGCATGGCGGTCTCCAGGTACGCCCCGGCGGTAAAATCGTACAGAGCCGCGCCGTTGCACACCACGGCGGGGGCATTCATGGGCACCTTATCCGCATAGCGGATAAAAGCCGCCAGGGCCCGGCCGGTGGCCACGGTGAACCGGCCTCCCTCCGCCATGAAGCGCTCCAGGGCCTGCCGGTTTGCCTCCAGCAGCCCCGGCACCGGAGTGCCGGAGCGCAGTGCCTCCTCCGTGTAGATCAGGGTGTTGTCAAAATCGCTGGCCAGCAGCACGCCGTCAAAGATTCCCATATGTACTCCTCTCTGTCTCTCCGGGCGGCAGATCGCCGCCTTGTGCAAAAAGCCCGCCGCCCGCAAAGCGGACGGCGGGACTTCACTCCTTATTCACCCTGGGATGCGGGGGCCGTGCCCTCTCCGCCGCCCTTGCTGCGGCGGCGGCCGCCCCGGTGATGGGGACGGCGGCGGCGCTTGGCCTCGGCGTTCTCCCCGCCGGACGGGGCGGACGTTTCAGCCTGCTTGGGCTGCTGAGGACGGTTTCCTCCCTGCTGGGCGGGCTTGGGGTTCTGGGCCTTGGGGGGACGGGGCTTGCGCTCTCCCCGGTTTTCGCCCTTAGGGCTCTTGCCGCCCTGGGCAGGGGCGGAGGGCTTGTCGCCCTTGGGGGCCTGGGCATTCTCGGCGGGTTTGGCGGCGGCGTTCTCGCCACTTCTGCCGCTGCGGCGCCGGCCGCCCCGGTGGCGGCGGCGCTTGCCCTCGCTCTCGCCGATCTTCTCCCGGACGGGGGCATCCTCCAGCTCCGCGTCCATATAGAAGGGGGTCATCAGCACGGGAGCGGTGAACTCCTCCTCTTCCCGCTCCTCCACATACCGGGCGGGACGCTCCGCGGGGATCTCAATGCCGTCCCGGCTGCCCTTGCCGTTGCGCAGCACGCACACCTCGCAGTTGTGATAGCACTTGAGGGGCTCGTTGGGCATGGCGGAGTCCAGGGCCACCTTCACGGTTTCCCGCAGCAGATCCACACTCTTGACGTTGCCGGGCCCGTCGGGGGTCTGGACGAAGGACTCCACCTTGGGCATCCGTTTGGCGGCGTCCTCATAGGCGTTCTGCTCGTACTTGAGGCAGCACATGAGCCGCCCGCAGGTACCGGAGATCTTGGTGGGGTTCAGGCTCAGGTTCTGGGTCTTGGCCATCTTGATGGAGACGGGCAAAAAGCCGTCCAGGAACTGGGAACAGCAGAAGGGCCGTCCGCAGATGCCCAGGCCGCCGATCATCTTGGCCTCGTCCCGGACGCCGATCTGCCGCAGCTCGATGCGGGCCCGGAACACGCTGGCCAGGTCCCGCACCAGCTCCCGGAAGTCCACCCGTCCGTCGGCGGTGAAATAGAAGATGATCTTGTTGCCGTCAAAGCTGGCGGAGGCGTTCACCAGCTTCATCTCCAGGCCGTGGTCGGCGATCTTGCGCTCGCAGATGTCGAAGGCCTCGCTCTCTTTTTTGCGGTTGTACTCCATGGTGCGGCGGTCATTCTCCGTGGCCATGCGCAGCATGGGGCTCAGGGGCTTGACGATGGCGCTATCATCCACCTCGTGATTGCCCTCGGTACAGGTGGCAAATTCCGGGCCCTGGGCGGTCTCCACGATCACCTGGTCCCCCATCCGCACCTGTGCGCCCCGGGGGTCAAAAAAATACGTCTTGCATCCGCCCCGAAAGCGGACGCTGATTACTTCTGTCAAAGGATACCCTCCAATTCCACCGCCAGGGCGCCCAGCATATGGCCCGGGCCCACGTTGTAAACGCACTCCCTGCGGTACTTCTCAAACAAGTCTATTGTGCGCATGATTTGCTTTTTTGTCAAGTTTTTCGCAAGAAACAGGGCAATTTCCCGATCCTCGTCCCGGGGCGGGTGCCCATATTCCGCCAGCAGCGCCGCGGCGGCCCACTCCCGTCCCCGCTCCAGCAGGGCGGCGAGATCCTCCCGGGTCAGGCGCTTTTTCTCCAGGCGCACTGCCGCCTCGGTGACGGCGCCCCGGCGATGGGCCCCCAGGGCCCGGCACAAAAGCTCCTCCGGCTGGGCGAGCCCCGCGGGCGCCGCCTCCCCGCCGGCACCGGTGCGCAGCTCCACGCACCGGGAGCGCAGGGTGGGCAGCACTGCCGCCGTGCTCTCGGCGCAGAACAAAAAGGCGGCGTAGGGCGGCCCTTCCTCCACGATCTTCAAAAGGACGTTCTGGTCCTGCTCCGTCAGCAGGGCGCAGTCCGGAAAAAGATACACCTTGCGCCGTCCCTCGTTGGGCCGGATATAGGCGTCGGAACGGATGGCACGCACCACATCCACGGCGATATTCTTGTGCTGGTCGTCCCGGACGGTGATGACATCCGGGTGGATGTCCTGGATCACCTTCCGGCAGGCGGGGCACTCCCCGCAGGGCCGGGTGCCGGCGCCGGTGCACTCAAAGGCGGCGGCGGCATAGCGGGCAGCGTCCAGACGGGCGGCACCGCCTGTAAACACCAGGGCATGGGACAGGGCGTCCCGGGCAGCCGCCCTCCGGATGCGGATGGCTGCCGGATCTTCCGGCGGCAGGGTAAAGGCAGGCACAGGCGTCCCTCCTCCAAACACGATTTTCTCCCGCCCCGGCACCGGGCACAGCGTCCCCGTTCCTGCCGCGGCGGTATTCGGTTTATTGTACCACACAGACGTGCAAAAGAAAAGCCGGGAAAAAGCCGCTTCTCCTCCTTTTCAAGGCCGTCTGCTGTGGATTTTCCCAAATTTTTGTTGGAAAATTCCAATTCCGAATGTGTATTTTATGGCTTTTATGAATTGTTTTTTCCAGTGCTGGACAGTATAATGATAATTGTTATGTGAGTTAATCGTTTACTCACGCAAATGTTGCGCAATCGTTTGCGCGACGTCTGCGGACATGAACAAACGATCTGCCCAAAGGCAGTGAAAAAAACGGAGGAAAGAGCATGAGCAAAAAGTATTGTTACCTGTTCACCGAGGGCAACGCCAACATGCGTGAGCTCCTGGGCGGCAAGGGCGCCAACCTGGCCGAGATGACCAACATCGGCCTGCCTGTGCCCCAGGGCTTCACCATCACCACCGAGGCCTGCACCCAGTATTACGAGGACGGCCGCAAGATCAATCCCGAGATCCAGGCCGAGATCATGGAATACATCACCAAGATGGAGACCATCACCGGCAAGAAGTTCGGCGATGAGGAGAATCCCCTGCTGGTCTCCGTGCGCTCCGGCGCCCGGGCCTCCATGCCCGGCATGATGGACACCATCCTGAACCTGGGCCTCAACGAGACCGTGGTGGAGGTGCTCTCCAAGAAGTCCGGCAACCCCCGCTGGGCCTGGGACTGCTATCGCCGCTTCATCCAGATGTACTCCGACGTGGTCATGGAAGTGGGCAAGAAGTATTTCGAGCAGCTCATCGACGAGATGAAGGAGCGCAAGGGCGTCACCCAGGACGTGGAGCTCACCGCCGAGGATCTCAAGGAGCTGGCCGAGGCCTTCAAGGCCGAGTACAAGTCCAAGATCGGCCAGGACTTCCCCTCTGATCCCAAGGAGCAGCTGATGGGCGCCGTGCAGGCCGTGTTCCGTTCCTGGGACAACCCCCGCGCCAACGTCTATCGCCGGGACAACGATATCCCCTATTCCTGGGGCACCGCCGTCAACGTCCAGTCCATGGCCTTCGGCAACATGGGCGACGACTGCGGCACCGGCGTGGCCTTCACCCGCAACCCCGCTACCGGCGAGAAGAAGCTCTTCGGTGAGTTCCTGACCAACGCCCAGGGCGAGGACGTGGTGGCCGGCGTCCGGACTCCCATGCCCATCAGCCAGATGGCCGAGAAGTTCCCCGAGGCTTTCGAGCAGTTCCAGAACGTGTGCCAGCTGCTGGAGAACCACTATCACGACATGCAGGACATGGAGTTCACCGTGGAGAACGGCAAGCTCTACATGCTCCAGACCCGTAACGGCAAGCGCACCCCCGCCGCCGCTTTGAAGATCGCCTGCGACCTGGTGGACGAGGGCATGATCGACGAAAAGCAGGCCGTGGCCATGATCGAGCCCCGCTCTCTGGACACCCTGCTCCATCCCCAGTTCGACGCCGAGGCCCTGAAGAAGGCCCCCGTGGTGGGCTCTGCTCTGGCCGCCTCTCCCGGCGCCGCCTCCGGCAAGATCGTCTTCACCGCTGAGGATGCCAAGGAGTGGGCCTCCCGGGGCGAGAAGGTGGTCCTGGTCCGTCTGGAGACCTCTCCCGAGGACATCGAGGGCATGAAGGCCGCCCAGGGCATCCTGACCGTCCGCGGCGGCATGACCTCCCACGCCGCCGTCGTGGCCCGCGGCATGGGCACCTGCTGCGTCTCCGGCTGCTCCGCCATCAAGATGGATGAGGCCAATAAGTGCTTCGAGCTCTCCGGCAAGACCTTCCGCGAGGGCGACTGGCTGAGCCTGGACGGCTCCACCGGCAAGATCTATGACGGTGCCATCCCCACCGTGGATGCTTCCATCGGCGGCGAGTTCGGCCGCGTCATGGGCTGGGCCGACAAGTATCGCCGCCTGCAGGTGCGCACCAACGCCGATACCCCCCACGATGCTTCCCAGGCCCGCAAGTTCGGCGCCCAGGGCATCGGCCTGTGCCGTACCGAGCACATGTTCTTCAACGAGGACCGCATCCCCGCCATCCGTCAGATGATCTGCTCCGACACCGTGGAGCAGCGCGAGAAGGCTCTTGCCAAGCTGGAGCCCATGCAGCAGGGCGACTTCGAGGGCATCTACGAGGCCATGGAGGGCTGCCCCGTCACCATCCGCTTCCTGGATCCCCCCCTGCACGAGTTCGTGCCCACCGAGGAGGCCGACATTGAGCTGCTGGCCAAGGACATGGGCAAGACCGTACCCGAGATCAAGGCCATCATCGCCTCCCTCCACGAGTTCAACCCCATGATGGGTCACCGCGGCTGCCGTCTGGCTGTCACCTATCCGGAGATCGCCGCCATGCAGACCCGGGCCGTCATCAAGGCCGCCCTCAACGTCCAGGCCAAGCATCCTGAGTGGAACATGGTCCCCGAGATCATGATTCCCCTGGTGGGCGAGGCCAAGGAGCTCAAGTACGTCAAGGACGTGGTGGTCAAGACCGCTGACGAGATCATCAAGGCCGCCGGCTCCGACATGAAGTACCTGGTGGGCACCATGATCGAGATCCCCCGCGCCGCCCTCACCGCCGACGAGATCGCCAAGGAGGCCGACTTCTTCTCCTTCGGCACCAACGACCTCACCCAGATGACCTTCGGCTTCTCCCGCGACGACGCCGGCAAGTTCCTGGACGCCTACTACGACAAGAAGATCTACGAGAACGATCCCTTCGCCAAGCTGGACCAGAAGGGCGTGGGCAAGCTGGTGGACATGGCCTGCAAGCTGGGCCGCAGCACCAACCCCAACCTGCATCTGGGCATCTGCGGCGAGCACGGCGGCGATCCCTCCTCCGTGGAGTTCTGCCACCGCACCGGGTTGGACTATGTGTCCTGCTCTCCCTTCCGCGTGCCCATCGCACGTCTGGCCGCCGCGCAGGCTGCCATCAAGGACATGAAGTAATTCCTGTCCCGGAAAATGTGAGAAAATCCCCCGGCCATCTGGCCGGGGGATTTTTGCACCCAATACCCCGGAACTTCCCGCTCCGTCAGCGCGCAAAAAGGGCGCCGGCTTTTGCCGGCGCCCTTTCTTTTAAACTGTCAGGCGGTACTCTTCCGGTCGTCCCATCAGCTGTGGGTCCGGTGATACTCCTCCATCTCCATGATGCCCGCGACGATCATCTCCGCCGTGACCGGATAGGGATAGACCCGCACGTCGATGCCCGCCAGGGCCTTGGTGGTGACGGCCTCCAGATCCTCCGGCTTGGCGTGGACGTCCGCCAGGCAGGTGGGCAGGCCGATAGAGCGGCTGAAGGCGTAGAGCTTGTCCCGCTCCTCATACTGCTTGTCGATGGTGAGCATCACCAGGATGCCGTAGGAGACCACCTCGCCGTGGAGATGGTGGTGGGCCTCCGTGGAAGGCAGAACGGTGAAGCCGTTGTAGATGGCATGGGCCAGGCCGGTGGTGTAGTCCACCTGGACGAAGTTGGACACCAGTCCCGTGGAGATGGTGATGCCCAGAATCACCTCCGTCAGCTCCCGGGTGACGGTGTGGGCCTTGCAGTCTTCCAGCGCCTGGCGGCCCCAGCGCATGATGGGCACAGCGCACATGGAGCTCAGGGCAATGCCCATGGCGTCGGAGTGGGCCGGAATGTCGTTGCGGGAGGAGATGGTGCACTCATAGTGCTTGGCCATGGTATCGCCCATGCCGGCCCAGAGATAGATGTCCGGGGCGTCGGCAATGACCTGGGTGTTGATGAAGATGTGGTTGGGGGGGATCTTGGAGAAGGAGTACTCCCGCAGGCTCCCGTCCGGGTGATAGACGATGCCGAGGCTGGTGCAGGAGGCACAGGTGGAGGCGATGGTGGGGAAGGTGAAGAAGGGCCGGTGGGTCTCCTGAGAGAGGACCTTGCAGGTGTCGATGGTCTTTCCGCCGCCCACGGCGAAGATCATGTCCGCCTCCGCCACCTGGGGCCGCAGCATCTCCATATTCTCCCGGGAGGCCTCACCGCCGTACCAGAGGGGGCCGATGACCTCGATGCCGGCGTCCCGGGCCGCCTTTACGATGGCGTCTCCGGCAGCTGCCAGGGCGTGCTTGCCGCCGATGACGGCCGCTTTCTTGCCGTAAGCCGGGCAGACGGCGGCAATGTCGTCATAGGCGTCCGGGCCGATGGTGTATCCGGGAAAGAGGGTTTTCTCCATGGTAATCGTTTCTCCTTTTCTTGCTGGGGCTCAGTCGCACTGGGCGGCGGGGCGGGTGTTGGGGACGGACTTGGCTGCGGAGGGCTTCTCCTCCTCCTGACGCTGGGGGAAGGCCTCTCCGTGGGCGCGGATATAGGCGCGGTTCTTATAGACACCCACGGTGAGGAAGGGGATCACCACCACCGCGATGCCCAGGTACCCGCAGTAGCCGTAGCCGTACTTGATGATGTTGGAGAGGCCCACCAAAGAGATGCTCATGGACACCACGATGATGAAGGCGGAGACGATGGCGCTGCGGATGGGTGCAGAGGAAATGCCCCGGAACATGGGGAGCTTTTCAAACCGGGCCACAAAGCCGTAGATGGTGGTGACGCCGGTGGAGATCAGGCACAGCAGCAGGCAGATGCCGTACACGGTGGTCAGCCAGCTGATGCCCATGGCATTGCAGGCCGTGAGGGTGGGGATGGTGGTGCCGCCCTCCACGGCGGTGTAGACGCCCTCCCAGGACAGCAGCATGAAGATGGAGAGCACCAGGGCCACGGTATTCATCACAAAGGAGATCCACATGGCCTTGCCGCAGCCCTTGCGGTTTTCCAGGGGGGTGCCGCAGGCGATCATGGTGGGCAGCGTCACGCACTGGAAGCCGGCATAGGTAAAGGCGTTGATGATGGCCTGGGGCATACCGCCGAAGCCCCGGGTGGTGAAGTCCTGCTGGAGGATAGCGGTGATGGAGCTGTCGCTTTTGAAGATGCCCACGGTGTAGATGGTGATGGCTGTCACCAGGATGGCCAGCCCCATGTAGGTGGAGGCCGCCCGGACGATGCCGGCGCCGAAGATGGTGAGCATCAGCACCACCATGCCCACGACCACAATGCCCAGGTAGTAGTTCATGCCGAAATATCCCTGGAGGGCGGAGGCTGCACCGGAGATGGCGGCAGCCACGGCCATGAGGACCATGATGTAGAAGAAAATCTCAAAGAGCCACTCGATCTTGTCGAAGGGATGATAGAGGGTCTCGAAGAGCTGCTTATAGCTGGTCATTCCCCGGGAGTTGTACATCACCATGGCCTGGCGCATGGTGAGTGTCAGCAGCAGCATGGCGATGACGGCGGAGACGATGCCGGCCCAGCCAAGGCCCACATAGTAGGTATTGGCCTGGTTGCCGGTGGCAAAGCCGCCGCCGGCATGGGCGGAGAAGAGCACGGCGCCCACAGAGAACGCCAGGGCGAAGGGGGTCTTTGCGATGCGTTTTTCTTTCATGTGTGGTTCCTCCCGAAAAAAGATTGGATGGGGTCAGGAGGCAACAAAAAAACCTTTCGCCGCTCCTGCCTGTCAGGGCAGAAGAGACGAAAGGCAACGATCCTTCCGCGGTACCACTCTTCTTTATCCTCGAAACGAGGATCACTCTGTGGGATACCATCATATCCCCGCCGCTGTAACGGGAGCACCCGTCCGCACCTACTCCCTTTCGGCACGGCCGCTCTGCAGCCAGTTCGGCGGATCGGCAGCCATCGTGTCTTGCACCAACCGACACTTCTCTGTATGGGCCTTCCCGCTTACTACTCTGCGTCCTTGCGTTTGATGTATGTGATGATAACACCGTCCCCTTTTTTGTCAACAAAAATCTTTATTACAGCAAAGAAAAAATGGCCGGAGGGGCGGCCCCCCTCCGGCAAATTCAGTTGGAACCTTCTCACACATCGTCCCGGATCCCTACCCGCAGGTAAAAACGGTGCATGAATCCGAAGGTGAAGCCGCCGGGCAGCATGCCGTTGACGAACAGGGCCATCAGCACCCCGATGCCGGTGTCCAGGATGCGGTTAAGGGCGTAGGAAACGTAGCTGTCCAAAGGGGTGTTGAAGAGGATGATGCAAAGCACCACGCCACCCGGCTGCACGCCGCCCACCCAGATCAGCTGGCAGGCCAGGATCAGCACCAGCACTCCCACAAAAGTCAGCGGGATCAGCACCCAGCGGCTGCCGCCGTCGGGAAACAGGGCGGCGTAAACGGCGAAGAGCCCCATGCCGATAAAGCCCCCCACCAACGTGCCGAAAAAGCGGTTTCCCCCGTGGCGCTTGCTGGTGTCGTAATCGCTGCCCATGCCGAAGATGGCACCGATGCAGGCAAAGGCGGGGCTGCGGTCAAAAAAGTAGTAGATCAGGGCGCACAGGGCGGCCGCCAGGGCCGTCTTGAAATTGCGCAGTCCGATCCGGGGAAAATGGTGGTGAGCAGACATACAGCACACTCCTGTTGGATGTTTGTTTTTTGGCACAGCGTTTTCATTCTACCATACCCGACGGGATTTGCAAGAATCAGGAAGAAATTTGACAAAATTTTTCAGTTTTTTGATTCCGCTCCCCCGCCGGAACCGAACATCCACCAGAAAGCCGCCGCCTGGAGCACCGCCGGCGCCAGCAGCGCCCCCTGGGGGAACCGGGGAGAGAGGATCCCGCCCAGGGCCGCTCCCGCCAGGAAGCAGGCAATGACCCCCAGGTAGCATCCCCCCTTGCGGAGCATGTCCGGGTCGTGCTTGGAAACGCCGTGGTAGAGGGCCTCGGTGCCGCTGCGCAGGTTTCCGGTACACATGGTGGAGGCGAAGGGATAGCCCCGGACTTTGCGGAAGGTCTCCACCTGCAATGCACAGACAAAGGAGACGGTGACGTTCACCAGAGAGTCCCACTCCCCCACCGGTGCCAAAGACGCCAGCACCAGGGCCGCCATCTCCACCGCCAGCACCGTGTGGCGCCAGTGGATCCGGCCGGGATGGCGGTGGGCCCGCTTGATGAGCTCCGCCACCAGCACCCCCAGGGAGAAGGCCAGAATGGGCATCAGGTAGTGGAACGCCTTGGCCCAGTTGCCCTCCGCCGCCCGCAGGGCCAGCAGCACCATGTTGCCGGTCTGGGCGTTGGCGAACACCGCCCCCCGGCACAGGTAGGTATAGGCGTCCAGAAAGCCGCCGGCAAGGGCCAGCAGCGCCGCCGCCGTAAAGGATTCCGAACGTTGATAATCGTGTTTCATGCAGTTGTTCCTCCAGGAGCCCCGGGAAGATCTCCCGGGCTCGAACCGCGCACAAACGGAGCGGAGGTGCCTCCGCTCCGTTTGGTTTTCACTGGTGTTGGGCGCTGTGGAAAGCCCTTAATACTCCGCCTGGCCGGTGTAGACCAGCTTGGCGTCGCCGGTGAGGGTGACCTTCTCGTCGGTGTAGTTGACCACCAGGTCGCCGCCCCGGACCTTTACGGTGACGTCGCTGCCCTTGCTGCACAGGTTGTTGGCAACAGCCGCCACCACCGCCGCGCAGGCGCCGGAGCCGCAGGCCAGGGTCTCGCCGCTGCCCCGCTCCCAGACCCGCATCTTGATGGTGTTCTTGTTGACCACCCGGATAAACTCCGTGTTGATGCGGTCGGGGAAATAGTCCGCGTGCTCGAACCGGGGGCCCACCTGCTCCACGTTCACGCCGTCCACCCGGGGGCAGAACACCACGCAGTGGGGGTTGCCCATGTCCACGCAGGTGATGGCGTATTCCTCCCCGCCGATGGTGACGGGATAGTCCACGATCTCCTTTTCCGGCAGGTTCAGGTGCAGGGCCGTGGTATCCAGCGTGGCATAGCCCATGTCCACAGCGGCGGAGGTCACCTTGCCGTTGGTGGTGTAGACCGTCACAGTCTTGACGCCGGTGTCCGTCTCGATGGTCATGACGTCTTTGCGGACGATGTTGTTGTCATAGAGGTACTTGGCCATGCAGCGCAGGGCGTTGCCTGCCATGGCGCCCCGGGAGCCGTCGGCGTTGTACATGAGCATCCGGGCGTCCGCCTTCCGGGAGTGCTCCATGAGGATGATGCCGTCGGCGCCGATGCCGTAGTGCCGGTCGCAGAAGGTGACGCACAGGGACTCCGGGCAGGTGATCTCCCCGTCGAAGTTCTCCAGGAAGATGTAGTCATTGCCGCAGGTCTGCATCTTGGCGAAGGGCAGCTTCTGGCGCTCCGTGCGCAGGTGGCAGATGTCGATGAGCTCCGTGTTGGCCTGGGTATACCGGCTGGCCAGGATATCCGTCAGGGCGGAGGCGGTGTCCAGGCTGGTCAGGCACGGGATGCCCAGCTGGACGCAGCGGTGGTTCAGGTGGATGAAGTCCCGGATGTAGTCGGGCTCCGTGGAGCCGGTGAGAATCACGTAGTCGATCTTTCCGGCCTCCAGCAGCTGGAAGACCCGGTTGTCCTGGCCCAGCTTGCCCACGATCTCCACCTGGGTGCCCAGCTGGGAGATCTCCCGGGCGGTGCCGTCGGTGGCGTAGAGTTTGTAGCCCATATCGTCCAGCTTCCGGGCAATGCCCACGATCTCCGGCTGGTCCCGGCGGTTGACGGAGATCAAAATGCCGCCCCGGGTGGGTTTTTCCACCTTGTAGCCCGCAGAGACCAGGCCCTTGAAGAGGGCCTCCTGCATGTTCTTGCCCAGGCCCAGCACCTCGCCGGTGGACTTCATCTCCGGAGAGAGGGAGGCGTTGGCGTCGGTGATCTTCTCGAAGGAGAACACCGGCACCTTCACGGCCACATAAGGAGGCTGGCGGTAGAGTCCGGTGCCGTAGCCCAGGGACTTGAGGCTCTGGCCCACCATGACCCGGGTGGCCAGGTCCACCATGGGCACGCCGGTGACCTTGGAGATGTAGGGCACCGTACGGCTGGCCCGGGGGTTCACCTCGATGACATACAGCTCCCCCTGGTAGATGAGGTACTGGATGTTGATGAGGCCCCGGGTGCCCAGGGAGAGGGCCAGCTTCTCGGAGCAGTCCACGATGACCTTGAGCATCTTGTCGCCGATGGAGAAGGGCGGGTACACGGCGATGGAGTCGCCGGAGTGGACGCCGGTGCGCTCAATATGCTGCATGACGCCGGGGATCAGCACGTCGGTGCCGTCGGAGATGACGTCCACCTCCAGCTCCTTGCCCATCAGGTACTGATCCACCAGCACGGGGTTTTCGATCTTGCCGGAGAGGATGATCTCCATATAGCGGCGGACTTCTTCGTCGTTGTGGGCAATGACCATGTTCTGGCCGCCGATGACGTAGCTGGGCCGCAGCAGCACGGGATAGCCCAGCTCATGGGCGGCCTCCAGAGCCTCGTCCATGCCCAGGACGCCCCGTCCGGCCGCCCGCTTGATGGAGAAGCGCTCCAGCAGCTCGTCAAAGCGCTCCCGGTCCTCCGCCATGTCGATGGACTCGGCGGAAGTGCCCATGATGCGCACGCCGTGGCTGTCCAGAAAGCCGGTGAGCTTGATGGCCGTCTGGCCGCCGAAGGCCACCACCACGCCGATGGGCTTTTCCACGGCGATGATGTGCATGACATCCTCGGGGCACAAGGGCTCGAAGTACAGCCGGTCGGCGGTGTCGTAGTCGGTGGAGACGGTCTCGGGGTTGTTGTTGACGATGACCACGTCATACCCCAGCTCTTTCAAAGTCCACACGCAGTGGACGGAGGAGTAGTCGAACTCGATGCCCTGGCCGATGCGGATGGGGCCGGAGCCCAGCACCATGATGACGGGCCGTCCAGACCGGGGGAAAGCTCGGGACTCGCACACGGTGTCGTAGGAGGAGTAGAAATAGGGGGTCTCGGCGTCGAACTCGGCACCGCAGGTATCCACCATCTTGTAAACGGCGTCCCGGTGGGCCGGGAGTTTCCCGCCGGAGAGGCGCTCCAGTGCCTCGTCGGTGTAGCCCAGGCGCTTGCCCCGGAGGTACTGCTCCTCGGTGAGGTCCCCGGAGAGGGTGGCCTCAAAGTCCGCCAGCTTCTGGATCTTGCACAGGAACCAGCGGTCGATCTTGGTGATATCGTGGATCTCCTCCACACTGACGCCGGACTTGAGGGCCTCGAACACGGTAAAAAGCCGGTGGTCGTCCACCCGGGTAAGCCGCTCCCGGATGGGGGCGGTATCGTCGGGGTCCTTCTTGCGGTTCAGAGTGTCCATGCCGATCTCCGCGCCCCGGACGGCCTTCATCAGCGCCATCTCGAAGCTGGGGGCGATGGCCATAACCTCGCCGGTGGCCTTCATCTGAGTGCCCAGCTTCCGGGAGGCGTCGGCAAACTTGTCGAAGGGCCACTTGGGCATTTTCACCACGATGTAGTCCAGGGTAGGCTCAAAGCAGGCGCAGGTCTTGCCGGTGATGTCGTTTTTGATCTCGTCCAGGGTGTAGCCCAGGGCGATCTTGGTGGTGATCTTGGCGATGGGGTAGCCGGTGGCCTTGGAGGCCAGGG
>NZ_DAWBAJ010000047.1:0-15387 GCF_052306735.1 Dysosmobacter sp.
ACCCGCTCCATCCGGGAAAAGCCGATGCGGAACTGGTTCTGCAGCAGCTCGCCCACGGAACGCAGGCGGCGGTTGCCCAGGTGGTCGATATCGTCCTTGACGGAGATGCCCCGGGCCAGGCCGTTCATATAATTGATGGAGGTAAGGATATCGTCGATGATGATGTGCTTGGGCACCAGATCATCCTTGTGCAGGCGCAGCTGCTCCTTGAGTTCCTCGCCGGAGTACTGGCCCAGCAGCTCCTGCAGCACAGCAAAACGCACCCGCTCCTTAATGCCGCACTCCGCCTCGGGATCAAAGTCCACATAGCGCTTGAGGTCGCACATCTTGTTGGACATCACCCGCAGGGGCTGGCCCTCCACGTCGATGGTGACCTCACCGACGCCCACGGCGTCCAGCTCCCGGGCGTCCTCCTTGCTGAGGAGATGACCCTCGTCAAAGAGGATCTCGCCGGTGGCGGGGTCTGCCACGGGGTACACCAGCTTGTAGCCGGCAACCCGGTGCCACAAAGACAGCTTCTTATTGAACTTGTACCGGCCCACGATGGACAGATCGTAGCGCCGGGGATCGAAGAACAGGTTGTGGATCAGGGTCTCGCTGGCCTCCACCGTGGGGGGCTCGCCGGGACGGAGCTTCCGGTAGATCTCCAGCATGGCGTCCTCATAGGTCTTGCAGGGATCCTTTTCCAGGGTCACCACAATGCGGGGATCATCGCCGAACATATCCAGGATCTCCGCGTCGGTCTTGAGGCCCAGGGCCCGGATCAGGCAGGTGATGGGGATCTTGCGGTTCTTGTCGATGCGGACCCAGAAGACCTCGTTGGCGTCGGTCTCATACTCCAGCCAGGCGCCCCGGTAGGGGATCACCGTGGAGGTGAGGATAGGCAGGTCGGTCTTGAGATCCAGTTCCTTGCCGTAGTACACACCGGGAGAGCGGACGATCTGAGAGACCACCACGCGCTCGGCACCGTTGATGACGAAGGTGCCGGAGTGGGTCATCAGGGGGAAGTCGCCCATGAAGATCTCCTGCTCCTTGATCTCCTCGGTCTCCTTGTTGCGCAGGCGAACCTTCACCTTCAAAGGCGCTGCGTAGGTGGCGTCACGGGCCTTGCACTCCTCCACATCGTACTTGGGTGCCTCGTCCATCTTGTAGTCGATGAAGGTCAGTTCCAGGTTGCCCTGATAGTCGGTGATCGCGGCGACATCCGCGAAGACCTCACGCAGTCCGGTGTCCAGGAACCACTGGTAAGACTTCTTCTGAATCTCCAGAAGGTTGGGCATGGGAGTGACTTCCTCATGCCGGGCAAAGTTCTTACGAAGGGTCTTTCCGTAATACTTGTCTTTGGCCATCTTCACATTCACCTTTCTTCTGTCCGCCCCTCCCTGTCCGAAGGGGTAAACGGTTGATCTTAAAGCCGCAGAAGCGTTTGAAACGCACGGGGCGGTTGTCATTTTCTATCCTGTCTCCCTTGCATTGCAGGGGAAAACATGTTATCCTGTCCACAGTGATAAGAAAATGGAAAAGTCTCCGCCGCCATCATATAAGCGATTTATTTTACCATGGCTTTTTTTCTCTGTCAAGGAGAAAAAATGTATATTCCGGACGTGTGTCCGGATTTTTTTATGTCCGTTTTCCCCAAACGAAAAAGGAGCACGGCCCCATGGGGCTGTGCTCCTTTTCATGTTACTGTGCGTTTTTGACCCGGCTCACTCGTAAAGCTCCTCGTCGGCATAGTCATCGTACTCGGATCCGAATTTCTTTGCCAAGCGGTTCTTCACACCGCAGCAGCCCACAGACAAGTCGTGCCAGCCGCCGATCAGCAGGCAGACCACCGCGGCAAGCGCCAGGCTGGCACCGATGATCTTCATGACCATGCTTGCAGTTTTGCTCATAAGCGTGTCCTCCTATCGGGCAGTTTTTCTTTGTGCGCAGTTGTTATTATACACCATCCGGGGTGCTTTTACAATGGGTTTCCCCGGCAACCTCAGCCGTAAATATCCTCAATGGCGATTTTGTCCCCCAGCAGATAGGGCAGGAACTTGCCCATCAAAGGCACATACGACGCCGCAAAAACCAGCGACGCCACCCAGGCCGCGGCCCGCTTTTTCCTTCTGGGAACCGCCAGGCCGATGAGCACGCCCATGGCGCAGACGCAAATCTTCAGCAGGGCCATGTCCTTCCAGGTACAGCCTTTGAGGTACTGATTTGCCGCTTCAAAGAGTTTTTTCATTTCCGCGTTCCCTCCTTTATGTCCTTCCGGCCCGCCGGCCGGAACCAACCGGAAAACGGGGGCGGGCTCTCCCGCCGTTTATGATTGCGGATATTATACCACGGGGTTTTTGAAAAAGGAAGCCTTCATTTTCACTATTTTACCGCCAGGCCCGTCCCCGACGCGGCCGGAACAAAGCTCCCGGATCCCGGGAGCTTTCGGTCAGGAGAATTTTCTCCTGCTGTTTTACGCCTGGCGCCGCAGCTGTACCACCACCACCGTGGCGGCACCGTCCCGGCTGGTGACATTGCTGTTGTAATTGAGGGTGAACTCCGTCTCCTCCGTCACATCCAGGATCAGGCTGTTGGATCCGCCGGCACTGACGCTGTCCTCTGCAGTCCGGGCGTAGACGCCGTACTCCAGATGCCCCTGGCCGCCATAGGCTGGCGTCACCTGAAGGTATCCCGCCGTCTCCAAAATGGCGGAGACGTGGTACGTGATGAGGTAATATCCCGGCTCCAGTCGGATCTGCGTGGCGTTTTGCAGGGTGATCTGCCCGGTGGGATCTTCCACCGCCTGGGCAAAGGGAATGGCGCTGCCGTTGGCAAAACGCTGCATAAAGGTATAGAAGGAGGCAAACACATCCTCCGGCGCGGTGCCCGGTTCCCCCTGGGGAATGAAAAAGTCCAGACGGACGCCGTCTGCCGTTGGGGTGGCGGTGACCTTCGCCTCCGTGCCCGGAGGCGTGGTGGTGGTGGATCCCACCGTGATGACCGGTGCCGGGCAGCGGCAGGGACACGCCGGGCAGCAGGGCAGGCAGCAGGGATCGTCTTTAGGATGGAACATGATGGTTTCTCCTCTCGGGATTGGATAGTCCATCCTATGCACCTGCAATCCATCCCGTTCCTCGTCAAAAAAAGGAAGCGGCGAAAATCACCGCTTCCTTTTTCCAGATGCTCAGCGTCTGCCTGCGCCGCCTCCAAAGGAGCCGCCGCCGAAACCGCCGCGGCCTGCACCGCCCCCGAAGGAACCGCCGCCGAAACCGCCGCGGCCTGCGCCGCCCCCGAAGGAACCGCCGCCGAAGCCGCCGCGGCCTGCGCCGCTCCCAAAGGAACCACCGCCGAAGCCGCCGCCGAAAAATCCACCGCCGCCAAAGCCGGCAGGCCCCTGAGGAGGCCTGGGTCCCCGGGGCGGGGGCCGTCTGGGCGGCCTGGGAGGCCGAGGCGCCCGGTAGCGCCGGGGCCTGCCCCAGAAGATGGGATAGTAGAGCACCGTGGGCCGACCCATACCCGGCTGCAGGTAGCGCCGCCGGTACCGGCTGTACCGCACGCCGTCCAGGATGATCCAGACCACAAACAGCACCGCCACCAGCATCACAAGATCAAACACCAGCGTGCCCAGAGTTGGAGCAAAGTACCCAGTAGAGACACTCTCATAGCCGCCGGAAACAGCGTGGTAACTCTCCGGCACCGCGGGAATATAATTCTCCTTCACGGTGACCCCGTAGCCCTCTGCCATATAATCGATGAGGGCGTCAAAGGTGGTACGCACCGCAGCGTCGTAATCCCCGGCGGCAAAATCCGCCTCCATATAGCTCCACAGGATGCTCTGGAGAGCCTGCTGCTCCGAGGAACTCCACCCGCTGCCCCAGCCCATGTAATAATCGCCCACCGGAGCGCCGTTGTACATATTCTCCAGGGCCAGCACCAGCAGTACGCCGTTGTTGCGCTCCGCAGAGCCTACCCTCAGGCGGTCAAACTCCCGGGCAGTGTAGTCGGCAATGCTCTCCGTCCCGGTGGTGTCCACCACCTCCACGGCGATCTGGGCGCCGGTCTGGGCAAAGAGGGAGGCGTTCATGGCGTCGATATACGCCATGGTATCCTGGCTGATGACCCCCTGGGAATCCATCACATATTGATAACTGCCGGTGACGGAGGTGGATGCCTGGGCGGTCTCATCCGGCCGCCTGGCCTGGCCGATGAGGATGCCTGCCACAATGGCCAGCACCATCACCACTGCCGCTACCGGGCGTTTTTGCAGGAATTTCATAGATCTCCTTCCCGGTTTATCCGTGCAGCTCCATGAGCTTCTGCTTCAGTTCACCCTCGATGCGGCCCAGCTCCGCCTCGGCGGCCTTGCGCTTGGCGGTGCCCTCCTTCTGGATATTCAGCACCTCGTCCAGGGTGGAGATCAGCTGCTCATTGGTATGCTGGAGCGTCTCGATATCCACCACGCTGCGCTCGGCCTCCCGGGCGGTTTCGATGGTACCCATCTTCAGCATGTCGGCGTTCTTCTTCAAAAGCTCGTTGGTCATGTTGGTGACGGCGCTCTGGGCGGCAGTGGCCTGACGGCCGTGCTCCAGGCCCAGGGCCAGCACCATCTGGCTTTTCCACAGGGGGATGGTGTTCACCAGAGAGGACTGGATCTTCTCCACCATCAGTGTGTCGTTATTCTGCAGCAGCCGGGTCTGGGGGCCCATCTGCACGGAGATCATCCGGGTGAGCTCCAGGTCGTGGAGCTTCTTTTCAAACCGGTCGCACATCTGCACCAGGTCGTTGTAGGCCTGGGCATCCTCCTGGGCGCCGGTCTGCTCCGCTTTGGCCTTCAAAGCCGGCAGTTCATTGGCCTGGACATCCGAGAGCTTCCGCTTGCCCGCCAGGATATACATGGTGAGCTCCTTGTAATACTTGAGGTTGAGCTCGTACATCTGATCGAACATGGCCACGTCCTTCATGAGCGTCACCTGGTGCTGCTCCAGCTCCCGGGCGATCTTATCCACATTGGCCTCCACCTTGGAGTACTGGGCTTTCATGGCCTCCAGCTTGTTGCCGGTCTTCTTGAAGAGGCCGAAAAGGCCCTTCTTCTCCTCTTCCTCGCCGAAGCCCTTGAGCTCCACCACCAGCTCGGAAAGGGACTTGCCCACCTCGCCCAGGTCCTTGGTGCGCACAGATGAGAGGGCGTTCTCCGAAAAGCCCGCCACGTTCTTCTGGGCGGCGGCGCCGTACTGGAGCACCTGGTTGGAATCCGTAATGTCGATCTTCTTGGCAAACTCCGCCACCGCCTGCTTCTCCGCGTCGGAGAGGAGGTTTTCATCCATCTGCACCGGGGTGACCTCCGGCTTGGGCGCCTCCTGGACATCGGGGGCCGCAGGGGCCGTGGGGTCCAGCGTCAGTTCCGGAACCGCCTGGGCAGCCGCCGCGGCGGTATCATTGGGTGTGAGGGTCAGCTCCGGCATTGTGTTCTTTTCTTCAGCCATGGTCATATCCTCCGTTCATTCTTGATCCATATCCACAGACTGCGGAGCGCTCTCACAGCTCCAGCTTGATATCCGGGTCGTTCTTGGGGGTGGTCTCCGCTTTGAGCTGATCCCCCACCAGGCCCTCCCGGGCCATCATGTTCTCCAGTACGGTGATATCCGTGGAGATATCCAGGGCATCGGCGCCGTAGAGGGCGTCCAGCTGCTTTTCAAAGGCGGAAACGATGGTACGCATCATGCCCTCCACCTTGGCAAGGGTGGTGTCGATATTCTCCCCGGACACCCCGGCGGCGCTCATGCGGTCATAGGCGTTGAGGAGCTTCAGGGTGGTAGGCAGGTAGTAATCCATGAATTTTCGGATTTGGGGCAGCTTCTTGGGATCCCGCTTGACCTCCTCGAAGATCTTGGCGGACACCTGCTCCAGCCGCACGATGTCGGCGGAGATGCCGGGGTCGGCGATGTTGTCGTCCAGACGCTTCATCTCCGCGATGGCCAGGCGGCCGTCCTTGAGCATCTTGTCCAGGGTCGGGTCTCCGGTGGAGTCCTCCTTGGGGGCTTCGGCTTTCTTGGTCTCCTCCGCCTTCTTCTCCTGTCCGATGGGACCGGAATGGCACAGCCGATTCACCACTAGGAACACCACCACCGACGCCGCCCCCAGCAGCACATAGTGCAGCGGTTTGTACAGCGGGAACAGCAGGGCATACATCAGCCACACCACCGCCACCGCGTAAAAAGGGGCGGGACTTTTTCTGACGGTTTCTTCCATAGAGACCTCCTTTGCCGGGCGGAACGCTCCGCCCGCGCCTGTGCGGCCAAGGGGCCGCCGGAAATTGGTTCTGGGGATATCATACGCGCCCGGGGCTCCCGGGTCAAGGGACGGCTCAGGTCAGCTGGTCCAGCGTCAGGGAGAAGCTCTCCAAAAACGTCTCCATGAAGTACGCCACTTCCGGGAGCTCCATGGCCTCCAGCGCCGCCCGGGTCTGGGCGGCCGCCTCCCGGAACTCCATGTTCCCGGCCTTGACCTCTTCCAGGCACTTGATGTAAGCGGAGAGCTTGTCCGCCGCCTTCACCAGCGCACGCACCTGGGGATCCTCCGGCCGCAGCAGCGGGGCGTAGGCTCCCTGCAGCTCGGGAGGCAGCAGCTCCAGGAGCTTCTCCGCCGCCACCGTCTCCACCTCCTTGTAGGCGTTGCGGATGGCGGGGTTGAAGTATTTGATGGGGGTGGGCATATCCCCGGTGAGGATCTCCGTGGCGTCGTGGTAAAGGGCCGCCGCTGCCACGGCACCGGGGTCCACCTGCCCGCCGAACTTCTCGTTGCGGATCACTGCCAGGGCGTGGGCCAGAACCGCCACCTGGTGGCTGTGCTCCTGGACGTTCTCCGAAGCGGTGTTGCGCATGAGTGCCCAGCGGGTGATAAAGCGCATCCGGGCAATATAGGCGAAAAAATGGCTCTTCATCTCACCCCTCCACGATCTCACCCAGCAGCGCCGTGCCGTCGTTGCCGGTGATGCGGACGTTTTTCAGCTGGTTGTGCAGGTCCTCCCCTTCCGCCAGCACCTCCATATAGTTAGGGGCGTGTCCGGAATAGAGGCCCTTGCGGGGCTGCTCAAAGAGGACGCAATAGGTTTCCCCTACACAGCCCGCGAGATACGCCTGGTGCATCCGGGCGGCAACAGCCCCCGCCCGCTTGGCCCGCTCCTCCTTGACGGCGGGGGGCACCTGAGGCATGTCCGCCGCCGGGGTGCCGGGACGGATGGAATAGGGGAACACGTGCATCTGGGCAAAGGCGCACTTCTGGATGAATTCCAGTGTCGTCTCAAACTCCTCCTCCGTCTCCTCCGGGAAGCCCACGATGAGGTCCGTGGTGACGGCAGGGCGGGTGAAAAAGCGGTTCAGCAGCGTGACCGACTCATAGAACCGGGCGCTGTCGTACTTGCGGTTCATCCGCCGCAATGTGGCGTCACACCCGCTCTGCATAGACAGGTGGAACTGGGGACACAGGTTGGGCAGGGCCGCTGCCCGGCGGCAGAAGTCCTCCGTCACCGTACGGGGCTCCAGGCTGCCCAGCCGCAGCCGCACCCCCTCCGGCACGGCGGCGCTGGCGGCCTCCAGCAGATCAATGAGGCTCTCCCCGGTCTTGAGATCCTTGCCCCAGGAGGAGATCTCGATACCCGTGAGGACGATCTCCCGGTATCCGGCCTCCGCCAGTTCTTTGAGCTGACGCACCGCCTCCGCCGTAGGCAGGGAGCGCACCCGGCCCCGGGCGTAGGGAATGATGCAGTAAGAGCAGAAGTTCACGCACCCGTCCTCGATTTTCAGCAGGCACCGGGTCCGGTCGGAGAGGCCGCCGGCAGGCAGCACCTCAAACTCCCGGCGGGAGAAGGCATCGTCCAGGGCCTCCGCTGGGATATGCCGGGCCACGGTCTGCTCCAGCAGGTCCACAAAGGCCACCCGGTCTCCGGTGCCTGCCACCAGGTCCGCCCCCAGCTTCCGGGCGTCGTCCTGGTGGGTCTGGGTATAGCAGCCGCAGATGGCGGCGATGGCCTCCGGATGTTCCCGGCGGACCCGGTGGAGCATCTGGCGGGACTTCTGGTCGCTGACCGCCGTGACAGAGCAGCTGTTGATGACATAGGCATCCGCCGCGTCGGCGAAGTCCACGATCTGGTGTCCCCGGCGGCGCAGCTCCTGCTCCATGGCCTGGGTCTCGAACTGGTTGACCTTGCAGCCCAGGGTGTAAATGGCAACTTTCATGGAATCTCCTTGCACTTTGTGTAAATTGTTTATATAATGAGAGGACTGCCGGATGGGCCACGCCCCTCCGGGCCGCTTTTTGCCCTTTTAAATTCTTTTTATTATATCGATTTTTCCCCTGTTGGGCAACCCCCAATGAAAGGAGCCTTTTTCTATGATCTATCTGGATCACGCCGCCACGACACCGGTACCCCGTGAAGTGGCGGACGCCATGTATCAGGTGCTCACCGAGCAATTCGGCAATCCCAGTTCCCAGTATCCCATGGGCCTGGAGATGAAGCACCGGGTGAGCGCCTGGCGCTCCGTTGTCGCCCAGGCGGTTGGCTGCGACGCCAAGTCGCTGTTTTTCACCTCCTGCGGCACAGAGGCGGACAACTGGGCCATCACCGCTGCCTGCTGGCAGAACCGCCGGGTAGGCCGCCACATCGTCACCACCGCCGTGGAGCACAGCGCCGTCATCGAGTGCTGCCGCTGGCTGGAGCGCCAGGGGTACGAAGTGACCTACGTTGCTCCCGATGCAAACGGCGACATCACGGCGGAGCAGATTCTCTCCGCCGTCCGGCCGGACACGGCGGTGGTCTCCTGCATGATGGTCAACAACGAGCTGGGCAACGTCTACCCCATCGCCGAGATCGCCGCGGGACTTTCCGCCCGCAATGCCCAGACGCTGCTGCACACCGACGCCGTCCAGGGCTTTTTGAAAATCCCCTTTGCCGCCAAGAGCCTGGGAGCGGACTTCATCACCATCTCCGCCCACAAGATCGGCGGTCCCAAGGGCATCGGCGCGCTGTACATCGGGCCCCGGGTAAAGAATCCCAAGCCCCTGCTTCCCGGCGGCGGCCAGGAGTCCGGTCTCCGTGCCGGGACAGAGGCCACCGCCCAGATTGCAGGCTTTGCCAAGGCCGTGGAGCTTCGTCGGGAAAATCTCCCGGACAAGCTGACCCATATGGCGGAGATCAAGGCTTACGCTGTGCAGCAGCTCTCCGCCATCCCGGATCTTCAGATCATCGGCAGCGGCACCGCCCCTCACATTCTGGCGGTGTCCCTGGCGGGGTGGCCCAGCCAGAACATCGTCAACGACCTGGGCAGCCAGGGCATCTGCATCTCCGCCGGCTCCGCCTGCCATCAGGGCAAGCCCAGCCATGTAGTGGCCGCCCTGCACCTGCCCAAGCGCATTGCCGGGGGCGTCATCCGCCTGAGCTTCGGCCCGGAGACCACCAAGGCTGACATCGATGCCTGCACCCAGGCCCTGCGCAGCCACCACGACACCAAATTTCCCATGCTTTAAAGCCGGACGGCCCCGTCCGGCGGAAAGGATTCTTTACCATGAAATACCTGCGCCGTGAACCGGGCTTCTACCGCCGGTTATTTCTCCTGGCCCTTCCGCTGATCCTGCAAAACCTCATCACCACCTCCCTGGGCTTTGTGGACACCTTCATGGTGGGCCTTCTGGGCAGTGACCAGCTCTCCGCCGTCACCGCTGCCAACGCCCCCATTTTCCTGATCCAGGTCATCATCTTCGGCCTCATGAGCGGACTTACCATCCTGGTAAGCCAGTATTGGGGCAAACAGGACATTGCCTCCATCAACCGCTGCATGGGCTTTGCCATGTACGCAGGGCTGGCCATTTCCATCCTGATGGCGGCGGTGCTGTTCTTCTTCCCCTCCCAGGTGCTCTCCCTGGTGACGGACAACCGCACCCTCATCGAGATGGGTGAGCCGTATCTGAAAATCGTAGGCATCTCCTACATCTTCAACTCCGTCAGCAGCGTGTATGTGAGCATGCAGCGCAGCGCGGAAAATCCCTCCCTGGGCATGAAGGTCTTTGCGGCTTCCATGCTGCTCAACACCTTCTTGAACTACTGCCTGATCTTCGGCAACTTCGGTGCCCCCAACATGGGCATCACCGGCGCCGCCATTGCCACCCTCACCTCCCGGATCGTGGAATTTCTGCTGGTGCTCCTCTATGCCCTGTTCAGCCGTCGGGTACCCCTGATGCCCACCCTGTTGTTCCGCCCCGGCAAGGCCACCGCCCGGAGCTTTGCCAAGTACGCCACTCCCGTGCTCTTCAACGAGACTATGTGGGGCCTGGGCACCACGGTGATGACTTCCATCCTGGGCCATATGGCCGACAGCGCCGACATGCTGGCGGCTTACACCATCATGGGCAACATCGACAAGTTCACCACCGTCTCCTGCTTCGGCCTGGCAGGCGCCACCGCCGTGATCCTGGGCAAATCCATCGGTGAGGGTTCCTCCAAGGACAAGGTGTACGACCTGAGCTGGTGCTTGCTGATCGTCTCCTTTTTGCTGGGACTGTGCTTGGCCGTGGTGCTGGCCTTTACCCTGCCCTTCCTGTTCATCCCCTACCTCTATCCCCTCTTCGGCCTTTCCGAGCTGGCCACCCGGGCGGCGGCCACGCTGTGCGTGGTGTATCTCATCCTGCTGCCCCTGAAATCGTTTGATATCTCCAACATCACCGGTGTTCTGCGCTCCGGCGGAGATGTGCGGATGGCCACCATCATCGACCTGTGCCCCCTGTGGCTGGTGGCGGTGCCTCTGGCGGCTCTGACAGCCCTGGTGCTGGACGCCCCCCTGCCTCTGATCTGCCTGGGCATCTACTCGGAAAACATCTGCAAGATGCCTCTGGGCGTCATCCGGCTGCGCAGCCGCAAGTGGATCAATGACGTCACAAAGGGGGCTTGCGCATGAGCCTGTTCCGCTGTCCTGTCTGCGGGGCGCCTCTGGAGCGGGAGAGCGGCGCCTACCGCTGCCCGAACCGCCACAGCTATGACCTCGCCCGGGAGGGTTACACCTATCTGCTGCCCCCCAACCAGAAGCACTCCGCCGCCCCGGGCGACGACAAGGAGATGTCCGCCGCCCGGCGGGCCTTCCTCTCCAAGGATTACTACCGGCCCCTGCGGGACGCCCTGTGTGCCCTGGCGGTGTCCCACACCTCCCAAGCCCCCTCCATCCTGGACGCCGGCTGCGGCGAGGGGTACTACACCGCCGGGATCTTCCAGGCCCTCCGGGACGCCGGAAAAGAGCCCAAAATGGCAGGCACCGACATCTCCAAGTTCATTCTTCGCGCCGCGGCCAAGCGCTCCCCGGACATCGAGTTCGCCGTGGCCTCCTCCTACCATCTGCCCCTGGCGGACGGCGCCGTGGAGCTGCTGCTGGACTGCTTTTCTCCCCTGGCGTTGGAGGAATTTCGCCGGGTACTCTCTCCGGGGGGCACCTTTTTGTACGTGGTTCCCGCCGCCGACCACCTCTGGCAGCTCAAGGAGGTCCTCTACGACCACCCCTACCCCAACGAGGAAAAGGAGACCCCCTACGAGGGCTTTGCCTATGAGACCATCGTCCCGGTGGACGCCGACATCACCCTCCCCTGCGGGGAAGATATCCAAAACCTTTTCCGTATGACCCCGTACTGCTGGAAAACGCCCAAATCCGGCGTAGAACGGCTGGCACAGCTGACAGAGCTCACCGTCCGCACCGCCTTCCGTATCCACGTGTTCCGAAAGCTCTGAACCCATCCAAATCGTCAAGGAGGTCCATGATGAAACCCAATCCCACCCGTTCCGCCCTTCTGGTCATCGACATGGAAAACGGCTTTGTGGAGCCGGAGGGCGGCCACTGCATCCGCTTTGCAAAATCCACGGTGCCAGCCTGCTGCCGGGCAGTGGAGCTGGCCCGGGAAGAGGGCATCCCCGTCTTTTTCGTCAAGCGCATCTACCGCGCTGACGGCAGCGACGTGGAGCTGACCCGCTACGCCGGCTGGAAAGCGGGCGGCCGGGCCTGCGCCCCCGCCTCCCAGGGGGCCAACAGCGCCCAGGCGCCGGAGGGTCTGAAGCCCCAGCCCGGGGACTACACCATCATCAAGCCCCGGTGGAGCGCCTTTTTCCAGACGGAGCTGGACCTGATCCTCCGCCGCCTGGGGGTACGCACGGTGATCCTCACCGGCACCACCACCCCCAACTGCGTGCGCACCACCTGCTACGACGCCATCGCCCTGGAGTACAACACCGTGGTGCTGACGGATTGCTGCTCCTCCCAGACGGAGGAGATCCAGCGGGTGAACCTGGAGGATATGGGCCGGGCAGGCGCCATTCTCATGGACAGCGCAGCCTTTGCCGGGTACGGACCGGACACCGTGCCGGACACCTCCGCCGCCATCCGGGCGGAGATGGAGGGCTGTGACCTGGTGCCGGAGCCCTTCCAGCAGACGGAGAACGGCTCCGCCTGGACCGACCAGTGGTAAATACAAAAAGACTCCGGCGGAACATTCCGACGGAGTCTTTTTATCTGTTTTTCTTTACAGGGCGGCCATCTGCTGCGCCACGCTCTCCTCGCAGGACTTCATGGCCTGGAGGGTCTTGTCCAGCAGGGTGTCCAGCTCCCAGCCCAGGCGCTCGGCGCCCTCCCGGATCACATCCCGGGAGCAGCCAGCGGCAAACTTCTTGTCCTTGAACTTCTTTTTCAGGGAGTTCAGCTCCATGTCCTGGCAGCTCTTGCTGGGACGCATCAGCGCCGCGGACCACACCAGGCCCGTCAGCTCATCGGCGGCAAAGAGCACCTTCTCCATCTCCTCCGTGGGCTCCACGTCGGAGCAAAGGCCATAGCCGTGGCTACACACCGCATGGACGAATTCCTCGCTGCACCCGATCTCCGAGAGGAGTTCCGGGGCCTTTTTGCAGTGTTCCTCCGGCCACTTCTCAAAGTCCACGTCGTGGAGGAGGCCCACCGTGGCCCAGAAGTCGGCATCCTCGCCGTATCCCAGTTCCTGGGCATACCAGCGCATGACGCCCTCCACTGTCAGGGCGTGCTGGACGTGGAAGCGCTCGCCGTTATATTTGCGCAGCAGCGCCATGGCCGCCGCCCGGTCCGGACATGTTTTCATGGAAATCCGCTCCTTTTGTGTCAGAATCAAATTGGTTTCAGTATAGGCGTCTTTCCCGGCTTTTGCAAGCCCCGGCGTCACACCTCCCGGGGGTCCGGATCGCCGTCCAGGGTAACAAAGTAGTCATACCAGGGCAGGAGATACTCGTATCCCGCCTTCAGCCGCTCTACGATCTCCCGGCCAAAGAGCTCCTCCGTCAGTTTTTCGCCGTGGTCCACCACAAAGGATTTGGCCTGATACCAGGGCTCCACCAGCTTGGAGGGAGCGGCAGCCCGGGGCTTTTTGTAGTCCTCCGTCTCCAGGGTGAACTCCTGCTGGCGGGAGAGGGAACGCATCAGCTTTTCCATGGGGGCGGGGTCCCGGGTAATGCGGGCGCGGAGCTTTGCCATGGTCAAAGGCTTTGGCATGTAGTATCCCATGCCGTAATTCCACCCCTCCGGCCCCAGTTCAAACCAGAAGGTGGGGTGGGCGGTCCACTGCTCCGAGGGCTGCTCCACGGAGAACCACAGATGATCCTTGTAGGGGCCCCGGCCGTGGAGCCGCCGGGCGTCCCGGTAGATGCGGGTCACCTTGCGGATGAGGCCGTAATCCGGGCGCTTGTCCCGGATGAATTCGTAGATCTCATCCCCCAGCTCCGTCATGGGGCGGTAGAAATGGGTGAGATACGTCTCCTTATGGGCCTCAAACCAGGTGCGTTCGTTATTGAAGCGGATCCCCCACATGAAATCCACGGTTTCGTCTGTAAATCCGGTAAACATGCCGTCCTCCTGCGGAAAATTTCTTAATCCCGCCCAGTATAGCACATCCGCCGGCGGCATGGAAGCGGAAAATCCTCCAAAACTCACAAAACATCCCCGGCTGGGAAGCCGGGGATGTTTTTCTGCGGGACTGTCTCAGCAGCTGCTTCTGCCGGAGAGGGAGCGCTCCAGCATCCCCATCAGCACCTCCGCGTGGCGGTACTCGTCGGCACTGAGCTGGCCCAGGAGCTCTCCCAGGCAGGGATCCGTGGTGCCGTCCTGGGCCCGGGCGTAGTTGAAGCCACCGCAGGCCTCGGCGTGGTAGCGCTCCCGCAGGGCGGCGCACCACTGCCCCACGCAGATCCGCTCACAGCTGACGGCAGGCCGGTAGCAGCTGCCGGTGATGAGATAGTACACCGCCATCAGCCGCCGGGCGTGGCAGGCCTCCTCCGTGGCAATCTGGCGCAGATGCTGCCGGGCCCAGGACGGCGCCTGCCGGGCAAAAGCCTGGTAGTACCGGCAGTCTGCCAGTTCCTCTTCGATAAAGCCCTGGATCACTCCCAGCATCTCCATGGCGGCACTGCCCATGCAGCAGGGATCCATCTGGGTGCCGGGGAGCTGTTCCTCCGCCGCCGGGGCGGGCATGGGGGCGGCGTTTTCCGCCGGAGTGGGCTGGCCCGGCAGGTCCGCCATATCCGGATAGGGTTCCATGTCCGGCGCCACCCGCCGCCACACCCGGTCATACTGCCGGTAATCGTAGGTACCGGGGCTATGTAAGTCTCGTTCCATACTGAGATTCCCTCCTTTTCCGTTCACTTCAGGATATGCGCCGGGTCAAAAAAGCGTACCTGTTGCAAATACAACTGGTATATTCCGGACGTCCCCGGTAAAATATAGGAGAAAAGGCCGGAAAAGCGGCGTCGCCTCGTTGCTTTTTCGTGCTTATTCTGATAATATAAAAAGGCTGTGAGCATTTTTGCCAAAAAGGAGGTTCCTTCTTCAACATGCTGGAACTCAAACATATCAGCTACGCCGTCCAGGAGGGAGACGGCCAGCTGGGCATTCTCAACGATATCTCCCTGACCATCGACGAGAACAAGCTGGTGGTATTCACCGGCCCCAACGGCGGCGGCAAGACCACCCTGGCCAAGATCATCATGGGCCTGGTGAAGCCCACCTCCGGCCAGATCATCTGGAACGGGCAGGACATCACCGGCCTGGGCATCACCGAGCGGGCGCGCCTTGGCATCAGCTACGGCTTCCAGCAGCCCCCCCGCTTCAAGGGGCTGACGGTGCGCAACCTGCTGACTCTGGCCTCCGGAGACCAGCACCTGTCCAAGGACAAGTGCTGCCAGCTTCTCACCAAGGTTGGCCTGTGCGCCAACGACTATCTGGACCGGGAAGTGGACGTGTCCCTCTCCGGCGGCGAGGTCAAGCGCATTGAGATCGCCACCATCCTGGCCCGCAACAGCCAGCTGATGATCTTCGACGAGCCGGAGGCGGGCATCGACCTGTGGAGCTTCGCCCGGCTGAC
>NZ_DAWBAJ010000048.1:0-15207 GCF_052306735.1 Dysosmobacter sp.
GAGATGGTCTGCAGCGTGGTGGATTTGCCGGCGCCGTTGGCACCGATGAGGGTGACGATCTCCCCCTGATGGACTTCAAAGGAGACGTCCTTGATGGCGTGGATAGAGCCGTAGTAGACATTGATCCCGTTGACTTTCAGCATGTCTCTCAGCCCTCCTTCTTCTTGCCCAGGTATGCTTCGATAACCGTGGGGTTGGATTGGATCTCCTCCGGGGTGCCCTTGGCGATGACCTGGCCGAAGTTCAGCACGCAGATGCCCTCGCAAATGTTCATCACCAGGTTCATGTCGTGCTCGATGAGCATGACGGCGATCTGGAAGGTGTCCCGGATCTTGACGATATTCTCCATCAGCTCCGCGGTCTCGGAGGGGTTCATGCCTGCGGCGGGCTCATCCAGCAGCAGCAGGCTGGGATTGGTGGCCAGGGCCCGGACGATCTCCAGCCGCCGCTGGGCGCCGTAGGGCAGGGAGCCGGCCTTCCAGGCGGCGGTGTCCTGCATGTCGAAGAGGGACAGCAGTTCCATGGCCCGTTCGTGGGCGGCCTTCTCCTGACGCCAGTATTTGGGCAGGCGCAGCACGCCGGTAAGAGCGGAGTAGCGCTCCTGGTTGTGCAGGCCGATCTTGACGTTGTCCTCCACACTGAGGTTGTCGAAGAGGCGGATATTCTGGAAGGTCCGGGCAATGCCCATGCGGTTGATCTGGGCAGTGGTCTTGCCGGAGGTATCCAGGCCGTCCAGCAGGATGGTGCCTCGGGTAGGCTGATAGACCTTGGTCAGCAGGTTGAAGATAGTGGTCTTGCCGGCGCCGTTGGGGCCGATGAGGCCGGCGATCTCCGTGCGGCCGATGGTGAGGTTGAAGTCATTTACTGCCCGCAGTCCGCCAAAGTCGATGCCCAGGTGGCTGCACTCCAGAATAGGGGACTTATCCACATCCCGCTCGGGAACGATGGCGCGGCTGGGCACCGGGACCATCTTGGCCCTCTCGAATTGCTTAGCCATTTGCCTGCGCCCCCTTTCTCTTGGGAATGATCCGGCCCAGCAGGGCCTTGGCCTGGGCATTGTTGGTGGCCAGCATCACCAGAATTAGCACGATGGCGTAAATGAGCATCCGGTAGTCGTCGAAGCCACGCAGTGCCTCCGGCAGAATGGTGAGGACAGTGGCGGCGATGACGGAGCCCCAGATGTTGCCCAGGCCGCCCAGCACCACGAACACCAGAATCAGAATAGAGGTGTTGAAGTTAAACTTGGTAGCCTGGAGAGAGGAGAAGTTCAGTCCGTACAGGGCACCTGCGGCACCGGCCAGAGCGGCGGAGGTGACGAAGGCGATGAGCTTGTACTTGGTGACGTTGATGCCCACGCTCTCGGCGGCAATGCGGTTGTCCCGGATGGCCATGACAGCCCGGCCGGTGCGGCTGCGCACCAGGTTCAGCACGATTACCAGGGTGATCATTACCAGGACGAAGCCGGCAGTGAAAGAGGAGATGGTCGTGGTGCCGGTGGCGCCCTGGGCGCCCTTGATGATGGCGATGCCATCGGACTCCAGGTTCAGATCGGTGATGGACTTGCTGCCTGTGAGGTTCAGGGCCATGTGCAGGCCGTTGGAGTCATAGCCCACCAGCAGGCAGTTGATGAGGTCCTTGATGATCTCGCCGAAGGCCAGGGTAACGATAGCCAGGTAGTCGCCCCGCAGGCGCAGCACAGGGACGCCCACGATGAAGCCGGCGATGGCGGCGAAGAGCGCGCCCACCACCATGGCCACTGCCAGACGCAGCGGCGTGGAGGGGATTATGGACTGCAGGCTCATGGCAGCGATGATGCCGGAGAAGGCACCCACGCTCATAAAGCCCGCATGGCCCAGGCTCAGCTCGCCCAGAATGCCCACCGTCAGGTTCAACGAGACGGCCATGGAGATATAGCAGCAGATGGGGACCAGCTGTCCCGTGAGGGAGCGGGTCAAAAAGCCCTGATCCCGGAGGACGGTCATGACAATGAATGCGATGATGACACCCAGATAGGTGATGAAATCCGTGCGGGTGGTCCGCTTGATGGTCAGTTTTTTCATATCCCGCACCTCACACTTTCTCAGGCACATACTTGCCCAGCAGGCCTGCCGGCTTCACCAGCAGTACCACGATCAGCACGGCAAAGACGATGGTGTTGGCCAGGTTGGTGGAGATGTAGGCCTTGGCCATGGACTCGATGATACCCAGCAGCAGTCCGCCCAGGAACGCGCCGGGGATGGAGCCGATGCCGCCGAAGACGGCGGCGGTGAAGGCCTTGATGCCGGGCATGGAGCCGGTGGTGGGCATCAGGGTGCCGTAGGAGGAGCACAGCAGCACACCGGCGATAGCCGCCAGCGCGGAGCCGATGGCAAAGGTAATGGAGATGGTGGCGTTGACGTTGATGCCCATCAGCTGCGCGGCGCTGCGGTCCTCGGAGCAGGCCCGCATGGCCTTGCCCATCTTGCTCTTGCTGGTGAAGGTGGTGAGGGCGGCCATGATGACCAGGCAGGTGACCACCGTCAAAATGGAGACATAGGGGATGGAGAGCTGTCCTCCCATCAGGGAAAGGGAGCCCGCCACCACGGGGGAGTAGACCTTGGGAGCGGCGGACCAGATCAGCTGGGCTGCGTTTTGCAGGAAGTAGCTCACGCCGATAGCGGTAATCAGCACGGCCAGGGAGGGAGCGGCACGCAGGGGCTTGTAAGCAAGACCCTCAATGACCACACCCAACACCGTGCATACCACCATGGCCAGCAGCACGGATACGATGCTGGGGAGCCCCAAGTAGTTCATGGCGCAAAAGGAAATGTAGCCGCCCACCATGATGATATCACCGTGGGCGAAGTTCAGCATTTTCGCAATACCGTAAACCATGGTATAGCCCAGGGCGATGATGGCGTACACACTGCCCAGACTGATGCCGCTGATCAGGTAGGAGAGAAATTCCATCAGGAAGCACCTCTTTTTCTCTTAACTGTTCTATGGCAGAAATACGGACAGCAGCACCAGTGGCTGCCGCCCCTGTTTCCACCATAGAAATCACGCGGCGGGACTGCCGGGAGAGACTCCCGGCAGCCGCCGCATCGTGATGGATTGAATGGGAAAGGGGATTACTGGGGCAGAACGTACACGCCGTCCTGGATGACAAAGGCGGTGGGATCCTTGGACACGGCGCCGTCGGCAGACCAGTTCATGCCCTTGCCGGTGAGGCCGTCGTGGGAGAGGGTGGTCATGGTGGGGACCAGCGCCTCGCAGATGTCGGCAGCGGACATATCGGCGGTGCAGCCGGCAGCCTCCAGGGCCTCCTTGAGGATGTACACGGCGTCATAGGCGTCAGCGGCGAACTGGTTGGGGGTCTCGCCGAACTGATCCTGATAAGCCTGGACGAAGGACTGGTTTTCCTCCAGAGTGGCGGAGAAGGGGGTCAGCAGCATGACGCCCTCGGCCAGAGAGGCGTCAAAGCCCTCCATGGTGAGGATGCCGTCCATGCCGTCCACGCCGAAGAAGGTGGGGGCATAGCCCATGGCGTTGGCCTGGTTGAGGATGACGGAAGCGGGCTGATAGTACATGGGCAGGAACAGCGTGTCGGCACCGGCGGCCTGAGCGGCGGTCAGCTGCACGGAGAAGTCGGTGGCGGTGTCCTTGGTGAAGGTGCCCTCATCCACAATGGTCAGGCCCTTGGCTTCGGCCTCAGAGACAAAAGCGTCCCGGATGCCCTGAGAATAAGCGTCGTCGTTCTGATAGAGGATATAGATCTTGGCGTCGGCCATATTCTCGGCCATGTAGTCTGCGGAGCTGGTGCCCTGGTTGGGGTCGGTGAAGCAGACCTGGAAGACATTGTCCTTACCGGAGGTGACATCGGTGGAGGAGGCGGAGGGCGTCAGCATGAAGGTCCGGTCCTCATAGCACTTGGCAGCCACGGAAACGGAGGGGCCGGTGGTGGTGGGGCCAACCAGCAGCTGCATGCCCCAGTCCATCAGGGTGTTGTAGGCGTTGACGGAGGTCTCACCGTCGTTGACATCGTCCTCGCTCTTGAGCTCGAACTGGATGTCTCCGCCAGCGGCGTTGATTTCCTCCACGGCGATGGCGGCGCCGTTGGCGACGGCCTGGCCGTAGATGGCAGCGTCACCGGTGAGGGGGCCGATGGTACCGATCTTGAAAGCGGTGCCGGAGGCAGTGCCCTCAGAGGTGGTGTCGTCATTGGTGGTCTCGGCAGTCTCTCCGCCGCAGGCAGCCAGGGAGAGGACCATGGTCATGGCCATCATGAGTGCAAAAAACTTCTTCTTCATCTTGGATTCTCCTTTTGGGAAAGATTATACAAAAAAGCGGCCCCGCCTTTCAGCGGGACCGCTTTACTGTATCAAAGATTACAGCAGCGCGCGTCTTCGCATTTCAGGCGTATGAAAATCAAAACGATTACGTACCAGCAGTCCCAATACCAATACCAGTACCAGCAGGGTAATGGCCAGGGCCAAAATGCCGATGCCGCAAATCAGGACGCAAATAATAATGGACGCCATAATAATGGCGTCCAGAATCAGGCTGATCCCATTGTAAGCGGCGTGATGCGCGCAGGAGCAGGAGGCCTCTGCCTGATAGGCAGACGCACTGTGAGACATATGAGACATGGCATACATGGTAGAACGGGTCATCACAGTGTCCTCCTTTTGGAACATTCACTTCCCCGGAGCGGGCTCCGCATCTGGAAGTTGTGTTTTATTTTAACGGGTGAAAGCAGCAAAGTCAATCGGAAAGAATGGGTAAAAAGACACAGAATCACAGAGGAAAAAAATTAATAAACTGTTAACTTTCACAAAAACAGAGCCGAGAAGATAAAAAGTTGACGAAAATGGATCTGGGAGGTGGGGGAAAACCGGATTCGCGGAAAATGGGATTGACTTGCGCCAGGGGTGTGGTATGCTAAGATTACGATAAAAGCGCAAACGTTTGAGCAATGGGGAGGGATCCTGGATGCGGACAGTCATGCGGTACCTGCTTCCCTACAAATGGCGTGTGGTCTGCGGGGTCACCGTGAAGTTTACCGCAGCAGTTTTGGAGCTGGTGCTGCCGCTTCTGCTGGCTCACGTCATCGACGACCTGGTTCCGGTTCGGGATCTGACGGCCATCTGGATCACCGGCGGTGCCATGGCTCTGCTGGCTTTTGGAGCAGCAGGGTGCAACATCACGGCAAACCGCATGGCAGCCAAGGTGTCCATGGAGGTCACCCGGAACCTGCGCCAGGATCTTTACAGCCGGGTGCAGGGGCTCTCCTGCGCCCAGACGGATCAGTACTCCATTTCCTCTCTGGTCTCCCGCCTGACCAACGATACTTATAATGTACATCAGATGTTTGACAAGGTGCAGCGGGGCGGGATCCGGGCGCCCATGCTGGTACTGGGGGGCCTGGTGCTGACCTTTTTGCTGGAACCGGCGCTGGCTGCGGTGCAGCTGGTGGTGAGCCTTCTGACCTTCCTGACCATTTACCTGGTGACCTGCCGGGGCATTCCCCACTATGCACGATCCCAGGCCGCCGTGGACACGGTGGTGCGGGTGATCCGGGAGAACGCCTCCGGCGTCCGGGTCATCAAAGCCCTGGCCTGCCAGGGTTCCGAGCGCACCCGTTTCGATGGGGCCAACCGTGCCTCCCGCAAGGCGGAGGAGGATGCCGGCTGCGTCATGGCGGCGGCCAACCCGCTGACGGACTTGCTGCTGAACACGGGATTGACCATGGTGGTGCTGCTGGGTGCCTTTCGGGTCAACGCCGGCGCCATGCCCGCCGGACAGATTGTGGTCTTTTTAAGCTATTTTGCCCTGATCCAGACTGCCACGCTGGGTATTGCCAAGGTGTTTGTCAAGGTCAGCAAGGGAGCCGCCTCCTCCCGCCGTATCGAAGAGGTACTCCTCGCTCCGGAGATCCAGCGGGTGGAGCCGGAGCAGCCTCCCCATCCCGGGGAACTGGGCATGGAGCATGTGAATTTTTCCTATCTTGGGGTGGAGCAGGATCTGGACGACGCCTCCTTTATCATTGAAAAAGGAGGGACCCTGGGGATCCTGGGCCCCACCGGAAGCGGCAAGACCACCCTGGTAAGCCTGCTGCTGCGGCTCTACGACGCTGGCAGCGGCGCGGTATGGGTTCAGGGACAGGATGTGAAGACGGTGCCTCCCGACACGCTGCGCCGGCCCTTTGGGGTGGTGTTCCAGAGCGAGGCGCTGCTGGCGGGAACCGTTTACGAGAACATCTCCTTCCTGCGGGAGCTTCCCCGGGAGGAGGTGGAAGCCGCTGCGCGGACTGCCCAGGCCTGGGAGTTTATTGAAAAGCTGCCCCAGGGGCTGGACACCCAGGTGGATATCCGGGGCGCCAACCTCTCCGGCGGACAGCGCCAGCGCCTGCTGATCGCCCGGGCCCTGGCGGGGCGGCCCTCCATTTTGATTCTGGACAGCGCGGACAGCGGCCTGGACTACCGCACGGCGGCACAGCTCCACAGCGCTCTGCGGCGGGACTGTCCGGGGATGACCACCGTGGTGATCTCGGAGCGGGTGTCGTCCTTGCGGGAGGCTGACTGGATCCTGGTGCTGGAAGAGGGAAGGATCGTGGCCCAGGGCAGCCATGAGACGCTGCTGGAGACCTGCGGGCGCTACCGCCGGATGGCGGAGCTGCAGATGGGAGGAGGGGCCCTGGCATGAAACACCGTGTCCTGCGCCGGCTGGTCCGGTTTTTGAGGCCCTATGGCTGGGCGCTTGTCTGGACGGTGGGGCTGATGGTGCTCTCCAATTTGCTGGCACTGGTGGCGCCCATGCTCTCGGGCTGGGCGGTGGACGCCATCGGCAAAGTCCCCGGGGGCGTGGATTTCGGGGGTGTGGTGCGCAACTGCGCGGCTATGCTGGTGTGCTACGCGCTCTCGTCTTTGCTCAATTACCTGGTTTCCGCCCGGTTGATCCGGCTGGGCCAGGCCGTGTCCTACGACCTGCGCAAGGCGGCCTTTGACCGCATGAGCGAGCTGCCGGTGGAGTATTTCGACACCCACCCTGCCGGCGACCTCATCAGCCGCATCTGCTATGATGTGGATACCGTGAATGCCACCATTTCCACGGATCTCCTGCAGATTGCAACCAGCTGTCTGACGGTGGTGGGCTCCTTTGTGATGCTGCTGGTGCTCTCGCCGCTGCTGGCAGGGGTGTTCATGGTGACGGTGCCGCTGTCGGTACTGCTGACCCGGTATCAGATGAAGCGCATCCACCCCCTGTTCCGCCAGCGTTCCAGAATGCTGGGAGCACTCAACGGCTTTGCGGAGGAGCGCATCGACCGCCAGCGGGCCATCCGCATCTACGGTGTGGAGGCAGCGGATCTGGAACAGTTTCGCAGCAAGAACGACGCGGCCTCCCAGGCCTACTACCAGGCGGACAGGACCAGTGCCTCCTTAGGCCCCTCGGTGAATTTCATCAACAATCTCTCTCTGGCGGCCATCAGCGTCTTTGGTGCACTGCTGTACCTGGGAGGAAGGCTTTCTCTGGGCAGCCTCTCCTCCTTTGTCCTCTACTCCCGGAAATTCTCCGGCCCCATCCGGGAGGCGGCCAACCTGCTCAGTGAGCTGCAAGCCTCTGCGGCGGCAGCGGAGCGGGTGCTGGATCTGCTGGATGAGAAGCTGGAGCCGGCGGACGGCCCCGATGCCAAGTCTGCGGACGCTCTGCGGGGGGAGATCTGCTTTGACCATGTGACCTTTGGCTACGATCCCGCCCGGCCGGTGCTGCGGGATTTCTGCGCCCGGATCCCGGCCGGAACCCTGGTGGCGGTGGTGGGACCCACGGGAGCGGGAAAGACCACCCTGGTGAGCCTGCTGCTGCGGTTCTATCATCCCCAGTCCGGCTGTATCACCATTGACGGTGTCCCAGTGGAGGCGTACAGCCGGGACGGCCTGCGCCGCCGCCTGGCCATGGTGCTCCAGGACACCTGGCTCTTTGGGGGGACCATTGCGGAAAACATTGCCTACGGCACACCCGGCGCCACCCGGGAGCAGATCATCCAGGCGGCCAAAGCTGCCTGCATCCACCGCTTCATCTCCTCATTGCCCAAGGGATATGACACGATCCTCACGGATGAGGGAGCCGGGGTTTCCAAGGGGCAGCGGCAGCTGTTGGCAATCGCCCGGTGCTTTTTGTCCCAGGCGGATATCGTGATCCTGGACGAGGCAACCTCCAATGTGGATACAGAGACGGAGGGACAGATCAGCCTGGCCATGGAGCGGCTGCGCCAGGGGCGCACCTGCTTCATCATTGCCCACCGGCTGGCCACCGTGCGCAATGCCGACCAGATTCTGGTTTTGCAGGGCGGCCGCGTGGCGGAGCAGGGAACCCATGAGCAACTGCTGAACGCAGGCGGGGTGTACGCACGATTGTACGATGCGCAATTTGATTGAAACAAAATTTTCACGAAAACGTATTCTTGCCTATACTTTGCAGAAGCCGGTTTCTGATTGTTAAAATTGCTTTGGAAACCGGCTTTTATTGTGCATATTGAATGATTACTGTGAAAATGACCAAAAAAAACTTTGCAAAATGGCGAACATACGAATTGACAAACCCTTAAAATCTTCCGTATAATGAAAGCAGAAAACGCAAACGTTTGCACAAAATGGCGAAAGGTATCCCAGAGCCGCAAAGGCAAATGATTCTGGCAAAAAAAGAGAAACGTGAGGGATTGAAAAGAAGATTTTGTAAAAGTGCGGATTCCCGGCAGTCATCAGAAAGAGGTGTTATCGTGTCAAAGAAGGCCCTCCCCAAGAAACCGCTGACGAAGCGGCGGCTGAAGAACCTGATATTGAATGTGGTAAAGAACCCCTTCAATATGATCGTCCTGATCAGCCTGATTATTTTGTTCTGCCTGATCATCATTCCCCTGCTGACTATGATCGCCACGACCTTTACCGCGGGGCAGGCGGAGCTGCGCCGCATCGGCGATGGCGCCCAGGTGGGCGATTTCACCCTGTACTACTGGCAATACATGCTGGCCAGCAACATGTCCAAGGCTGTTTTGTGGGAGCCTCTGTTGAACTCCCTGATCATCGGCGTGTTCGTGGTCATCATCTCCGTCCCTCTGGGTTCCGTTCTGGCCTGGCTGATGGTTCGCACGGATATCCCGGGGAAGAAGATCCTCAGCATGCTGGTCATCATCCCCTACATGATCCCCTCCTGGACCAAGGCACTCAGCTGGCTGGCGGTGTTCCGCAACTCCACCAGCGGAGCAAACGGATTCCTGGCCGGCCTGGGCCTCCCGATCCCGGACTGGCTGGCTTATGGCCCCATCGCCATTATCCTGTGCATGTCCATGCATTACTACGCGTTTTCCTATATCATGGTGTCCGGCTCTCTGCGTTCCATCAACTCCGAGCTGGAGGAGATGGGTGAGATCCAGGGCGCCAGCAAGCCGCAGATCCTGCGCTACATCACGCTGCCGCTGATCCTGCCCTCCATCCTCTCCGCCGTCATCATGACCATCAGCAAGTCCATCGGTACATACGGCGTGGCGGCCAACCTGGGCAACCGGATCGGCTACTACACCCTGGCCACCAAGATGCGTGTCTACATTGAGCAGGGGCCCCAGGGCGTGGGCTACGCCATGAGCCTGGTGCTGGTGGGCCTGGCAGCCATCATCCTTTTCTCCAACCAGAAAGCAGTGGGCGTGCGCAAGTCCTACGCCACCGTGGGCGGCAAGGGCGGCCGCAGCACCCTGATGCCTCTGGGCAAGGCCAAGAAGCCGCTGATGGGATTTTTGGCCATCTTCCTGTTCCTGGCCATGGTGATGCCCATGTTCGTGCTGGTGATGGAGACCTTCCAGATCACCACCGGCAACGGCTACGGCCTGGACAATCTGACCCTCTACAACTGGATCGGTACCGTGGAAGATGCGGAAAAGTACACCAATATGGACGGCATTTTCCGCAACAAGGACTTCCTCAATGCCTTGTGGAATACCATCCGGCTGACGCTGATCGCCTCCATCATCACCGCCATCTGCGGCCAGTTCCTGGGCTACATCAGCTCCCGGGGCCGCGGCAAATGGTACGGCAACCTCACCGAGCAGATGGTGTTCGTTCCCTACCTGATGAGCGGTGTGGCGTTCTCCACCATGTACTTCTCCATGTTCAGCGTCCCGCACTTCGGCGGCCTGCTGCCCTCCCTGTACGGTACCTTCACCCTGATCGTTCTGACCTCCGTGGTCAAGCACTTCCCCTTCGCCAGTAAATCCGGTACGGCCAACATGCTGGCCATCAGTACGGAGCTGGAGGAGGCGGCGGACATTGCCGGTGCCAGCTTCTGGAAGCGCATGGCATCCATCATTATCCCCCTGGCGAAAAACGGCTTTATCTCCGGCTTCATGCTGACCTTCATTTCCATTGCCAAGGAGCTGGATCTCATCATCATCCTGATGACCCCCACCACCCGTACCATGTCTTACCTGGCCTTCACCTATTCCCAGGATGGTTACAACCAGATGGCGGACGCCATCTCCGTGGTGGTGCTGCTGTTCATCCTGGTATGCTATATCATCGCCAACAAGTTCGGCGCGGATATCGGCAAGAGCTGGGGCTGAGAACGGAACCGCTGGAATCAGTAAGAAAGGATAGGAACGATTATGAGTCGGATCGAATTAAAGCATATTGATAAGTTCTATGGTGACAACCATGTGCTGCGGGACATCAACCTCACCATCGAGGATGGCGACTTCATGACGCTGCTGGGTCCCTCCGGCTGCGGCAAGACCACCACGCTGCGGGTGGTCTCCGGATTGGAGAAGCCCCAAAACGGCATCATGACCATCGACGGTGTGGAGATGATCAACGCCGACGACGCCTACTATGCCGAGCCCAGCAAGCGTGGACTGAACCTGGTGTTCCAGTCCTACGCCCTGTGGCCGCACATGACCACCTATGACAACATCGCCTTTGGCCTGAAGATCCAGAAGATGTCCAAGGCGGAGATCGACAAGCGGGTCATGGACTCCCTGCGCATGATGCGCATCGAGCAGTACAAGGACCGCTATCCCACAGAGCTTTCCGGCGGCCAGCAGCAGCGCGTGGCTATTGCCCGTGCCGTGGCTTCCAGTCCCAAGCTGCTGCTGCTGGATGAGCCCCTTTCCAACCTGGACGCCAAGCTGCGCATCGACATGCGCGCCGAGCTCCAGCGGCTCCACCGGGAGCTGGGTACCACCATCATCTACGTCACCCACGATCAGGTGGAGGCCCTGACCATGTCCACCCGGATCGCCCTGTTCAAGGAGGGCGCCTTGAATCAGGTGGCCACCCCCATGGAGCTTTACAACAACCCCATCGACCTGGAGGCTGCCGACTTCATCGGCAATCCCCGCATCAACCTGTTGGACGGTAAGGCGGAGATGAAGAATGGCCAGCTGGTGGTCAAGAGCGATCTGGGCGGCCACACTTTCGATGCCAAGGATCTCACCGACGAGACCTTCCCCAAGAGCGGCGAGTTCGACTGCGTGCTGGCCATCCGGCCCGAGCAGGTGGTCATCTCCCGGGAGCCGGTGGACGGCGCCATTCCCGTCACCGTCTATGCCAGCCAGCCCGCCGGTTCCGAGACCATCGTCACCCTGGTGGCCGGACGGGATGAGTTCCTGGCCAAGGAGATCGGCCAGTCCCACTACGAACTGGATCAGAAGGTGTATGCCCTCATCGACCAGGATAAGATCAACATCTACAACAAGGAGACCACACGGCTTATCAAGCGGGCGGTTTGACAGCAGGCTGCTCTGTTCCCAGAAACACCACATTATGAAAGGAGAAGAACCAGATGAAAACGAAGAAAGTCTTTGCACTGCTGCTGGCGGCAGCTATGGGGCTGAGCCTCGTGGGCTGCGGAGGAGGAGACTCCACCGAAGATGGCGGCGGCGGGGAAGCCAGTCAGATGACTCTGGGGTATGATCCTGCGACAGGTGAGGAACTCTTTGGCCCGGTGTACGATGACTGGAGCGACAAGACCGACGAGGAACTCTACGAGATGGCCAAGGAAGAGGGCGGCACCATTGAGATCTACGCCACCTCTTCCAAGATGCTCAAGGTCATGGAGCCCTTTATGGAGGACTATCCCGGCCTGACAGTGGATGTCATGGATCTGGACTCCGATGAGGTGCTCACCAGAGCCGAGCAGGAGTTCAAGAGCAACAACATTACCGCCGATGTGCTCCAGACCAAGGACGTCAACGGTGCCGTGTTCTATGAGCACTATCAGACCGGTATCTTTGAGCCTTATTATCCCACGGATATCTGCTCCCATATTGATAAAGACCTGCTGAAGTACAGCCTGCCCCTGTACAGCTCTCAGTCCTTCTGGTACTATAATACCGAGGCGTTCCCCGATGGCCAGCCCATCGACAACTGGTGGCAGATCATCGAGAAGAACCCTGACGGCACCCAGAAGTACCGCCTGTTTGCCAAGGAGATCGGCACGGAGACGGCGTACCTGTCTCTGTTCGCCAGCTTCATCATCAACGCCGATCAGATGGAGAAGGCCTATGAGGACTGCTACGGCGAACCTCTGGAGTATACCTACGACGCCTCTGACTTCAACTTCGAAGTGCCGGAGAACAACGCCGGTGTGGAGTATCTGTGGCGGTTCACCCAGATGAAGATGACCTTCATCGCCGACGGCGACGAGCTGGTCCTGGCTGTTGACAACTCCACTGCGGACGATCCCGCCCTGGCTCTGGCCTCTGCCGGCAAGATCGAGAACCGCGACGAGTCCGGCTACAACATCGGCTGGTGCATTGGCCTGGCGCCCTATACCGCCCTGCTGAACTGCGAGTCTTTGTTTGTGGCCGCCGGCTGCGACAACCCCGCTGGCGCCCGCCTCTTCATCCGCTACGTCATGGGCGGCGCGGACGGCACTGCCGCCGGTTACGAGCCCTTCCAGAAGGAAGGCAACTGGCCTGTGCGTGACGACATGACCAACGACAAGAACCCCGCTCAGCTGGATGAGCTGGGTGCCATTGAGAACGATTTCGGCGCCATCTACGACATCTTCCTGGATTGCCAGGATATGTGGCAGTATTGGCTCAATCAGAATCCCAATATGTAACCAGGCGGTTTCCTTGCGGACTGCCGTGTGAGGAATGAAACCGCGGGAGCGGATGATCTCCATCCGCTCCCGCCCCACAAAGCATGAGGAGGAAACGTCCATGCAGGTCAGAGAACTGGAACGGCTGAAAAAGGAAGAGCGTGAGCGGGCCCAGAAGGAACGGGCAGACCGCTTTTGGGCGTGTTTTTTGTTTACGGAAAACGGCAAGGTCAAAAGCACGCTGCTGCTGTACTCTTTCTGCCTGTGCTTTGTTTTTCTGGCGGTGTATGGCGTTGCTTACGCGCTGATTGTGGAGTGGCTGGATCCGCTGCTGGCGGGACATCCGGTGGCTCTGGTGAATTTCGTGGAAGCGGCGGTCCCCACGTTGGTGGGCACTGCGGTGTGCAGTCTCACCTGGCCCATTTCCCGGGACAAGCGGATGATGCTGGCAGCTTATTTGTGGCTGGCGTTACTGGCTGTGGCCAGCTTCATTGCCATGCTGATCCTGCTGTGGGGGAATACCCAGGCACAGGTCCTCTTTTTGCAGGTCTTTTTGCTGTTTGTTCCTGCACCTGTGATATTGGGATGCGCCCTGTCTGCGATTTGGTATACGCGCTATCGCCGGCGCACAGCCGGCAACGGAAAAACGGAAGCTTGAAAAGGCTGTGAGACTATGATTGATACTGTATTGTTTGATATGGGAGGGACGCTGGAAGACATTTTTGTGGATGCGGACAGCAAAAGGGAATCCGCCCTGGAAGTGATCCGAATCCTGAAAGAAAAAGGGATCCCGGTGCATGTGGACTGGGAGGAAGCACAGCAGATGCTGGATCGGGGCTGGAAGCGATATGCCGCTTACCGGGACGTGACACAGCGTGAACTCAAACCTGAGGAGATCTGGGGAAACTATATCCTCACGGAGTTTGGCGTGGACTTTGAGACTGTACAGCCCTTTGCCGAGGAACTGGCCCACATGTGGGAGGTCACCTATTACCACCGGGCGCTGCGCCCGGGTGTTCCCCAGATGTTGGAGGGCCTGCGGGGGCTGGGACTGCGTTTGGGAGTCATCAGCAACACCGCCAGTCTTTATCAGGTCTATGAAATTCTGGAGGAGTACGGTATCCGGGAGTATTTCCAGGACGTGACCCTCTCCTCCGTCACAGGCTATCGCAAACCCAACCTCAATATTTTCAAAGTGTCATTGTATCAGATGCGGGCGGATCCAGCCCACTGCGCGTATGTGGGAGATACGTTCTCACGGGATGTGATCGGCCCTCAGCAGGCAGGATTCGGTATGACATTCCATATCCAGTCCTTCCTGACAAAATCCCGGGATAAAGATGTTCCGCCGGATGTGCGGGCCACCTATTCCATTCGTGAGATCTATGAGGTGTATACCATCCTTCAGGATCTCCAACAGGCTTCGCAGCCCAAAGCTGCGGCACAATAAGAGAGAGAAAAACGGCAGCGGCCCTGCAAAAGGGCCGCTGCCTGCTGCTTTTGGATAGCGCAAAAAAGCGCCCCGGGAAATATTTCCCGGGGCGCTGGTGATTTCGCTTTTTGCAGGGATCAATAGCACTTTCTGTAGATGGCCTCTTCGCTCTCCAGATCGAAGGGATAGTAGGCGTTGGTCATCAGGCGCTGCTGGTTGGCCTCCACGGACAGGGGGAAGGCCTTGAAGTCAGCTTCGGTGAAGCCGCAGTCACGCAGGGGACGCAGAGGCAGGATGCGCTGGAGCAGAGCGTTCAGCTCGGGGATGGCGTTCTTGGCCTCGCAGCCCAGAATGCTGGCCACCAGCTCCTTGAACTTCATGATCTCGCCGTCGGGCTTGTGCTCGTCATAATAGTCCAGGATGGCGCCGAAGAGCATGTAGTTGCTCTCACCGTGCGGCACATGGTAGGTGCCGCCCAGAGGGAAGCTCATGCCGTGGACAGGGCCGCAGCCGGCCTTCAGGAAGGCGATGCCAGCGTAGAAGGAGGCGGTGACGAACTGATCCATATACTCGAAGCGGGCGTCCTGGCCCTTCTCGTCAATGAGCTTGAAGCCCTTGAGGATCACGTCCATGGCCTTCTCGCTGAAGAGCTCGGAGGTCATGGTCTTGCGGTGGGGGCTCAGGAAGGACTCGGTGGCGTGGACCAG